>JH610638.1 GCA_000252485.1 Prochloron didemni P4-Papua_New_Guinea
TGAACCAATGAAAATAATCTTTGTTTCTCATGCAGCATCTCTTACTGGTGCGCCTAAATTTATCTTTGAGTTCGCTAAAATAATTGCCACAGGCCATGAAGTAACTTTAGTGAGTAAGCGAGACGGTCCTTTACTAGATGCAGCAATAGAGAATAATCCAGAAGGAATTGACTATCTTAATAGCAATAATAGCCATGAAGTGACCCAAGAAGGATTCGGGTCTAAAGTAAAAACAGCAATTAAATTTATCCAAGAGAGGAAACCAGATCTAGTCTACATTAACTCAGCAGCTTCGGGAGAATGGGTAATAGCATCCCGAAAGTGTAAAGTCAAAAATATTTTTCATCTTCACGAGATGAAAAATGAATGTATGAGTTTGTTACTTTGCAAAACAGTTACTCTAGATGTGATGAACTACGTAGATTTTGCTATCTATGCTTCTAAAGATGTAGAAAAAGATGCTGGGGATTTTTTTGACAGTCAGCCTCCTGAATCAACCATCATGGATTATTTCTTTGATTGTCAGCAAATCTTAGGGAAATCCCAGATAGAAGAGCCTTTACCTCAAAATGCTAGAGGGGAGAAAATCAACAAGGACCAGCCTATAGTTTGCGGTTGTGGGGTGGCTTGCCATCGCAAAGGAGTGGATATCTTTTTTGACACTGCTTGTCAACTACCTCATTTACAATTTCTCTGGATTGGGCAGTGGAAATCACCTCAAGGATATCATAATCCTATCGCTGGAAGGTATGAGAGAGAAAAACTGAAAAACTTCTTTATTTGTGGAGAAGTTACCAATCCCTATTTTTATCTCAATTTAGCAGATTTATTCGTTCTCTGTTCTCGGGAAGATCCTAACCCTTTAATTGTGATAGAAGCTTTGATTTTAGGCAAGCAAGCTGTGTGTTTTAGCAAGACTGGAGGTAGAAGATTTACATTAGATCGCTATGGCTATGTTATCTCTGGCCCTCCCAAAGTAGAGTTATTGGTTTCTTTCATTAATCGGCTATTTCCCCCTCCTAATTATGAACCATTTGTGCCTAATTGGTTGTCTTTGGTGCAAGAGGCGATTATTAAAGATTGCGATAAAAAGGGAGTTTTAGCTAAATTCGAGCAAATATTAACTCAAATCATGGATTGCCCCCCCCTTGGTCCCCCCCCCACTGGGTGAAACAGAATTGTAGGGTGCGTTCGTAACGCACCACAACCTTCCTTATTATCTCAGAAACCCCAAAAACAATGAACAATTAACAATTAACAATTAACAATTAACAATTAACAATTAGACATCTGATTGAATAAGATTTAATTACAATCTAACTCAAATACCAAGCTGTATTGGTGGGCAGTGCCGCACCCTACTGCTAGAGTTATAGCGCTTCGCTAAATGCTTCGTGCTATGTAGATAAGCTAGACAAAAGTAATACACAATAAGTTATAAGCAAATTTTATTTATAGACTCCTTGACAACTCTCCAGTCACAAAGTTATATTGTAGGAGTGGAAAACTGTGCGGCCATATATATAGGGTCTGAATCTAGATCAAAAGAAAATACAGTCACAAGCGACCAAACAACTATCTACAAGAAAAAACTGTCTTTACTAATTAGAGTGATCGCTAATTCCCAAGACAGCACCATCTTTAGTTAATCCCCTGATAGCAGAAATCCCAAAAACAGCCACAGTCTAGAAACAACTATCTACAAGAAAAAACTGTCTTTACTTTCAGAAGCGATCAGGCTCCGCCTGCTACTGCGTGATCGCTAATTGGAAAGATAGCACCATCTTTGAGTTAATCTCCTTGAATCCAGAAATCCCAAAAACAGCCACAGTCTAGAAACAACCATCTACAAGAAAAAACTGTCTTTACTTTCAGAAGCGATCAGGCTCCGCCTGCCACTGCGCGATCGCCAATTCCCAAGACAGCACCATCTTTAGTTAATCCCCTTGAATCCCAGTCATATCATTTCCGGTTACATTGGAATAATTCAACTGATATAGTGATACAAACCAATCCTAGAATAGAGGTGAAGTGTGCGCCTAGCTATATCATCCCGATGCTACCGGAATTGATATCACAGTCTAGAAACAACCATCTACAAGAAAAAACTATCTTTACTAATTAAAGCGATCGCCAATTCTCAAGACAGTACCACTTTTGAGTTAATCCCCTTGAATCCCAGTAACAGATACATTTAACCCGGAAAAATCTTGCAATTGCTGGAAGTTTCTGAGTATGGCACAATCTGGAATGAAGCTATCACGCCAGATGTGGAGGTATCTCTCAAAGCCTTCAACAAAATGTTGAAAGCGCCATTAAGATCACGCCCAATATTGTGACCACAGGAGGGACAAGCAAATCGTTTGTTACCTCCTAACTTTACGTGAATGTGTCCACACTTTGAGCAAGTTTTGCTAGTGTACTCTTCCGTTACGTCTACTACAACACAGCCATATTTAGCCGCTTGATGCTTCAACGTTTGTTTAAAACGGTAATGAGACCAGGTAACCATTTTCCGTGCTGTCTTAGTTGACAGCCGTCGCTTGCCTCGTTTGACCATATTTTTAACCTCAAATGTAGGCAAAAATATGACCTTGTACTTAGTACATAGATAGTTGGCTGCTTTCCTATGCAGTTCGTCAACTAAGTTACGAATCTTAACCCGAATTTTTTGCGCAGCTTTTCGCAGGCAATACCGTAGCCGCTTGAATTGGCGACCTTTGGATAAACCGATTCGAGACAAAAGCCTATCGAGATGACTGGCTAACCGATAGATACGACCCATATCCTCCAAGCCAACCTCCCAAATTTCTTGACCGTCAAACCCAGTTAGAAATGTCCTGACCCCTGGATCGAGGGCGATGGCTAGCTCACTGTTTAGGGGTTCCAGTTTAGGCACGTCTATGGCATAGCAGATAAACCAACGTCCTCTGTCTAGTACCAAGGTAGGCTCATGGTGCATTTTGTTGATAATTGGCTCATTTGCTTTGAACCTTAACCCTTTGGTCTGTGTCGGATAAAACGTTCCTTTTCTCCAGTTATTTTTCTGAAACCGGATAGACTTAACAGGTTCACGTACTGAGCGAAATTTGGCATTTCCCCCTGATTTTCTTGCTGCTTTGTGTGCCTCATAAGCCTGAAATACCGCCAATTGGCGTGGGTTATATGGGGTTTTAATTACCCAAGATGGAGCCATATTCATGACCGTTTTCCGTAGGTCATATTTGCCAATCTTTTCTTTTTTAAGTATAGCAATGGCTTGATTGAAGCACCATCGGGCTGCTGATATCCATTGAAACCAAGTTTTAGCTAGTGCTGTTTCTGGATAAACTCGAATCTTCTTTGATAGCAGATTTGTACTTTCTGAGTCCATAGAGCCTGCAACTGAAGACATGGACGATGGCAAGGATATCCTCAACCATTTCTCGTTCTGGAGATAGGTCACGAATGTTGAGAACCACGAGTTGGCAATCTTTTTGTTGATAGAACCACTCGATAAGGTCTCCACCAAACCTGACAAGTCTGTCTTTGTGGCAGACCACAACTTCTTTGACATCTCCTGACATGACTTGTCCCAGAATGGATAAAAACCCTTTGCGTTTGTAGTTGAGTCCTGATCCAATTTCCTTGACAAGTTTTGCGTCTGTGAACAAGGATTGCAAATAGTCGGCTTGCCGTTCAAGGTCTGACTTTTGCTTATATGAGCTGACTCTGGCGTAGAGGATTCTGATTCTTGTATCGCCGTCTGGATTAATGACGGAGTCGATGTCGTATCGTCGATGACCAGCGGGAGTTCTAATTGTTCGTATTTTTCCGTCCCTATCCCAGTTTCGGAGTGTTTTTTCCTAGACCTGAAGGACTTGTGATGCTTCCCTCGGTGTGGCATATCTCATAATTTGTTTTTTGCACTACTCAATACTCTACCACACCCGGGAAAGTATTTCCGGAATAATCTAAAATTTTCCGGTTTTTCAGGCTTTAGTCACTAACAGTCCAGAAACAACTGACTACAAGAAAAACAATCTTCACTAATTAGAGCGATCGCCAATTGTTTCGACAGCACCATCTTTGAGTTAATCCTCTTGAATCCAGAAATCCCTTGGACAGTCACAGTCCAGAAACAACTGACTACAAGAAAAACAATCTTTACTAATTAGAGCGATCGCCACGAACCAAGGAAGCACCATCTTTGAGTTAATCCTCTTGAATCCAGAAATCCCTTGGACAGTCACAGTCTAGAAACAAACAACTACCAGGTCTAACTATTCGTCTTTTATCATTAATCATCCCGAACCATCTGCGTTCATCTGCGTTCATCTGCGTTCATCTGTGGTTAATCAATCATCGTTTAATACCTCACTACCGCAATTTGCAAGTGCCAGAAAATAATCCCAAAAAAATCCGAAAAAGGGGTTGACAAAAAAAATTTGGAGGGGTATCCTAGATAATGGGAAATGTTGCCTAAAATAATCAGCTTCAGAAGTCAACTTTTCTCTAAGCACAAACACTCACTTCCTACCCTAACGATATAGCAGCTAGCAAAAATTTTCCAAAAAAATCCGAAAAAGGGGTTGACAAAAAAAATTTGGAGGGGTATCCTAGACAATGGGAAATGTTGCCTAAAATAATCGGCTTCAGAAGTCAACTTTTCTCTAGGCAAAAACACTCACTTCCTACCC
>JH610639.1 GCA_000252485.1 Prochloron didemni P4-Papua_New_Guinea
AAAACCTCTCTGCAAGTAGTTTTCAAAAAATTCTCAAAAAATTCTCAAAAAATTCCCAAAAAAGGGTTGACAAAAAATATTTCTTGCTCTACATTAATAATAGAAAGAGTTTCAACCCAACCCCACTAAAATCAACCCAAAAAATATCGCAACAAAGGCAGAATCAAGATGAAAAAGAAGCAAGAAAAACCAATCTATTCTCCCACAATAGTAGGAACCACCGAAGCAGCCTTCCTCCTGAACATCTCCTCCTCCAGACTGCGCCAACTCCTAGGACAAGGACGGGTCATAGGAGCCTATAAAAAAGAAGGTTCTAGGTTCTGGTGCATCCCCTTGAAGAATGGCATGCCCCAAATTGAAGGGATGAACCGGGGGCCTAAAGGTACATGGAGAAAGCGGCCTCGCGCAGCTACAAATTTAATCTATGTCAACAGAAGCAACATTTCTTCCAATGCTGGCAGCGGCACTTTCAAAGCTCCCATTACGGTGAATCAAGGTATAAAAACCCGCACTGGCCACGAAGTGAAGGTTGGGGAGGACCTGAGACTGGTGTATCGTCCCTACGCTCCTTTACCTTGCGGCGCAACTCTTTGGCTGGAAGTTGCCCCATCCGTACCTATTACTGTCAATACTTTCAGCTCCATCAGGGAGAGCCAACAGCTTTACGATCTGGAACAAAAGCTAAAAAAGCTGCGGAAGGCTAGTTGAGGGATTAGACTATTAAAAATTAATACTGTACGGGATAATTGACCCTCCCCGCTCTAAAGAGACGGGGATTCGCAAGCAGCCCAGAAATGGACTCTTGCAGGCGTAGTCAAAGCGCCGCTACTGACTCCTTTAAGAGATAACTCTAAAGTTGCCGCTACTTTTCTTAAAATATTGGCTGCTCCGTTACAGTCAGCATTAATCAGAGAGTGATTTCCAGTCCGATATAATCCTCTTTTGATTCGTTTTCCAGATGCCTTCCAATTGTCGGGTTTTTCACCGTAGACAGGAATAATATCGCTATCGAGAAAACTAGCTTGCGAGGTATAAGACTCTTCAGTTTCTATAAATTGAATTCCATGAAGTTCACAGAGTTCGTAGATTCGTCGTTTAAGTTTTGCCGTCTGGGAATGCCTAGATTTAACCCGGCTTTGACAATTTCTCCGCCAATTCTTGTACCTTCCGCTCTACCGTGAATCCCAATTAAATGACCATCTTTATTGAGTATGGGACCGCCACTCATTCCCTCTCTAGTAACGTTATTATAAATTAAACCGTAGCCATCAGCTAAGTAATCTCGACTGGAAATTCTACCATCGGTAATGAAAAAATTCCGTTGTATCGCTTGACCGGCAATGGGAAAACCAGCAACAAATACTTCGGTCAATTCTATTGCTGTATCGGAATCGCCTATTTGAGCAAGAGGATAAGAGCGCTCGCTTCTAAACTCTACTATTGCCAAATCGATACCGGGTAACCATTGGATTGTCCTAGTATTAATGAAATGTTCTGCTCCATCGCTTGTCACTACATCTACTTCTTCTCCTGGATTAATATTTTTGACTACATGAGCGGCAGTGAGAACAAAATAACGATTTCCCTCTCTAGCAATCAGGACTCCAGAACCAGGATTTCCCGGTCCCAAGATTGAGACGGTAATGTCTTTTGCGATTTTCCCTATTTCAACAGGGGATAAGCTAGTAGCAATTTGCGGCTGGGCGATCACTGTACTAGCCAAAATTCCCGGCAATATTACCGGATTGATCCATTTATCCATTTTAACTTTTATTGGAATGTTTAATTAAAACGTAGGGTGCGGCATTGCCCACCAGATGATAGCTTTTTGGGTCAGTAACGACATCCCCGGTTACGATTGCGGCTGATAAGTAAATTTCTGGTTTGAGGACCAGCAATTCCATCAGGATATAAGCCTTGGTCTCTTTGGAAATCTCTAATAGCTCGTTGAGTTACTGGACCGAAATAGCTATCATTACGAAGATGGTAGTAACCTGCACAACGCAGTTGCTCAATTAAGTTATATATCTCTGGACTTCGATCGCCTCCACGGAAACAATAGCTACCGCGATTTGGTCCTTTTTGGCATCGGCTGTAGGCAGCTCGTGCTGGTTGTACGTTAAAGCTAATGGTGCTAAAGATAGTGGAGACAATTATTGTGGACGCAATTATTGTTTTTTTCATAGTTTAGTTTGTTTAAACTTGGCTTAAGGAGTTTTCTTACCCAATTTAATCTTCCTCAAGCTCCGCTTCAAAGCTTTAAGTTGCTGTTGTAAATAGGGCAAATTAGCCATCTGTCCTCCATAACGCCAGCTAACGTAAGCTTGAGAAATTTCGGTAATAACTTCCCCTTGAGCTGCTGAATGGCTTTCCCGAGCAATTTTAGCATATTCTAAGGGAGTTTGGGCTGGATGTTTGCCATGTCCTCCAACTTTGAGAACTTCCAACATTTGCAGATACAGCCTTTCCATAGGAGGTAATTTAGCCAAGCGACGGCGATAGCCGAAATTCTTCAGCTGAGTCCATCCCAACCAAGTGGCAAAAGCTAGAGCGATCGCCCCAATCAAGCCAGTAAACAAACCCATAATACTGCCGGAGAAAAAGCGCCACAACCAAGCTATACTCTTAAAAATTGTTTCAAGAATTTGATTGAAAAGATTGCTGAGAAAACCAGTAACTGGAGAGGGCAACCAACCGGCAAGCCACTGCCAAAATTGGCGCAAAACACTAAAGGTTGTTTGTTCTTCAAAAGAAGCAGGAATCAGTTCCCTGCCAGGAATGGGGTCGAAAGCATACCAGCCATAGCCAGGAAAATAGGCTTCCGTCACTGCATAAGCATCGGTATTGTGAACCAAATAATAGCCAGTAAAGGGATTGAACTGACCAGTCCCAAAACCGGTGGCCAGTCGCGCGGGAATTCCCAGAGAACGAAGCATTACGGTTAAAACGGTGGAGAAATGGTCCGGATAACCTCCTTGGTAGCGAAAGAGAAAAGCGGAAACTAAATCCTCATCTTCAGAGAAAAAAGGCAGATTTGGTTGAATGGTATAATTTTGCTTGAGGGCTTGAGCTAAATACAAAGTTTTCTCATAATTGGAAGTAATGGGTTGATTGGCTTTAGCTAACATTCTTTCTGCTGTTGCTCTAACCTTGGCTTGAATTTCTGGGGGAATTTGCAGATATTTGTCGGCGATTGGTTGTGGGTATTCTGTAGAGGCTTGTTGCAATAGAGCGCGATCGCGATAAGGAACTTGGGAAATAACTGTATAAGTTAATCCGTCCACTAAACCGAGAGGAGAACTTAAATTTCCTTGACTGTCCATCCCAATCTCTTTCGTCGGAAAAAAGATATATCTAGGATAAGAGAGAGCGGGAATAATATTGGGCAATTCTGCAACTGCACTGTAACTTTGAATTACTTGCTTAGTGGGTCCCCTTTTTTCCAAGGGAGGAACAGTGAAACGGTAAGTATACCAAGGACGCTGAAGAGTTTCGATCTTGTCATCATCGGATACTTCCCAACCCTGACCGGTATAGCGATCGAAACTCAGCACTCGCCAATATCCAGGTGCTTGTGATCGCACTCGCATCAGCAATTTCTTTTCCACTTGTCCCCGCAAGTTCTGGTTCATTTTACTGCTGAAGCCGTAGTAAAAATCAGAGTCTACGTTTCCGGAACCTTCTGTGGGACTGCTGCCAAAACGACCCTCTTCTCCTTCACCTTCTCCATAACCGGGATTGACAATACCTCGATAGTCCTGTTCAAAGGTTTTTTCCTCTAGTTCCAAGGGACTACTGACAGGAAATGTTTGTAACTGATAGCCGGGAAAGCGAGGAAATAGAGCAAAAATCAACAGTCCCAGAGCGAGAATAACTACTAAGAAGATACCGAGACGGCGAGGAGAAAGGGGAGAATGAGCCAGTAGTTTTTGCTTCTTATTTTTTGGTTGAGATTTTCGCCATAATTCATCTAGAGTTGCCAAACCGAGGCGAGAACGATAATCTAAAACTAAAACTGGCAAAGCAACAGTTAAAAAGACCAATAACATGGGGGCAAAGGCTAAGGTCTGAGATACGGTCCCAGCAACGCCGATGAGAATCAGGCCGATAACTGTGGAATAGCCTAAATCTTTGCGCCGAGGCAAGTCAAAACTATGCAGCACTTGCAGTTGAACCAATAACTCAGCCAGGACGAGACGGGTATCGTTCAAATTAGCAAATAAATTGCGAAAGAACACCAGCATCATCATTAACATGGCCATGGCAATGAGAAATTTGGCAGCGGTATTTTGGCTTTTGCGCCTGTACCAACTCCAAGTTGCCCCCACAATACTTAGAGGGATTGCCCAAAGGCTCATTTGGGTTTCTGCGGCAATATCCGTAGCAATAATACCCACTATTACCAGGGCTTGTACTAGCACTCGCAGCAGGATGGATTCTTCGGTTTTTGGCTTAGGCATGGCCCCCTCTCCCCAACCCCTCTCCCAAGGGGCGAGGGGCTATTCATTTAATTTATTTTTCTAAGGCGAGAAATTGGGCTGTTACTAGATTTTATTGTAGCAACAGCCCAAAAGGCGAAGAAATGTTAAGATTCAGAAGAATGATGAAATAATTATATAGGGAAAAATGGTTTTTAGATGAGTTCAGCAATAGCAGTAGAAAAAGAAAAATTAGATAAACCCCCTTTGCAACTACATTATCTCGGCGATCGCGTTCTCCGTCAGAATGCCAAAAGAATCGCCAGAGTAGACGAAGGAGTACGCAAGCTAGTGAAAGAAATGCTGCAAACCATGTACAGTTCTAACGGCATCGGTTTGGCAGCCCCTCAAGTGGCAGTCAATAAACAATTGCTCGTGATAGACTGCAAACCGGACGAACCTGCTAATGCTCCTCTAGTTTTGATTAATCCTAAGATTAAAAGTTACAGCCGAGATTTATGCAATGCAGAAGAAGGTTGTCTGAGCATTCCCGGGGTTTATATCGAAGTAACCCGTCCTCGAGCTATTGAAGTGACTTTTAAAGACGAGTCTGGTCGTCCTCAGAAATTAAAAGCATCCGGGTTATTATCCCGGGTCATTCAACATGAAATGGATCACCTCAATGGGGTGTTGTTCGTCGATCGCATTGAAAATTCTTTGCTTCTGACGGAAGAATTGCAAAAGAACGGCTTTTCAGTCGGTGCTGTTAAACCTGTTACGGTAAAGGAGAAATAAAATTGCTAACCCCTAAAAGTGGAATCTTGTTGTTGCTTTCTTGTGTTGCGGCGATCGCTGCTGTAGGTTCGGTGTTTGAACTGTCCTCCGGCAACCCGGATTTAGGCAATGTAACTACTGGAATTATTTTAGCTGCCAGTATACCCCTGACTGGGATATTTTTCTGGGCTGCTGTGATGGATGCCAGGGCAAATCAGGAATAGTTATTGGTTGTTGGTTATTGGTTGTTGGTTGTTGGTTTTTAGTTCATTGCTATAGGGAAAAGCGCTATAATTTTATCAACTGTCAACTATCAACTATCAACTGTCAACTATCAATGGGATTTCTTCGACAGCTATCTACTGGTGGAGTAAAGACTCAATTACTCCCACCCTATTCTCTAACCACCAGAAGGGCGATCGCCATGGGAAGAGAACCGAGCTGTCAAATTAGCTTAGATCCCCATCTTTATACAGGAGTATCCCGCCGCCACGCAATAATTAATCCTCGTGACTTGGGAAATGCTGCTGTTTGGGAACTATCCGACCTAGGTAGTTCTAATGGTACTTATGTCAATGGCAAGCGCCTTCAGAAACCAGAGATTTTGCAAAGTGGCGATCACATTACTCTGGGAGAAAATGGTCCGGAATTTATCATTGAATATGATAAAGAAACTGTATTTGCTCCTCCACCAGATAGTCTCACTGTCACTCAATTATTTCCCATTGTCTCGAAAGGTAAAGATTTAACCAGAAAAGGATTTTTAATTCCGGGAATCTTTACAGTAATATTTGTAGTTTTAATGTTTGCTTCCGTAGGCAATGCCCAAAGTTTTCAAATCCTATTAGCTATGTATTTAGCCGGAGCGGCTTATTACTACGTTTATCAAATATGCGGCAAGCGGAAACCCTGGTGGGTATTATTTAGCTCTGGTTTAGCAACAATTGCTATTTTAATCAGTCCCCTATTACCCTTATTTATCTTTGTATTTCGAGATATTTTGCCCGGAAGTCTTCTCACAAGGGGAGATAATTTAGGCTTGATGGAGCTATTTATCGGCATGTTTTTTGGTGCGGGACTGATGGAAGAATTACTGAAAGCTTTGCCTATTTTAGGAGCCTATTGGTTGGGAAAAAAATTCAATTCTCCTTGGCGAGAAAGAATAGGAGTTTGGGAACCTCTAGATGGGATTCTCTTAGGTACAGCTTCAGCAGTAGGATTTACTCTCTTAGAAACTTTGAGTCAATACGTACCAAATATTATTGATCAAGCAGGGGAATTAGCGGGAATTCAACTTCTAATTCCCCGTATTATTGGTTCCGTAGCGGGACATATGGCTTATAGCGGTTATTTAGGTTATTTTATCGGACTCAGTATCCTCAAACCTCGTCAAGGTTGGCAGATTTTAATTGTTGGTTATTTGACAGCTTCTTTACTCCATGCCCTTTGGAATACTGTAGGCTATTACAGTATTTTACTTTTGGCTACAGTAGGGGTAATATCCTATGCTTTTTTAGCTGCGGCTATTCTCAAAGCGAGAGCTTTATCTCCCACCCGAGAGCAAAATTTTGCCACTAACTTCTCCAGGAAATACTAAAATACTAGAACAAACAACAAACAACAAACAACAAACAATTCTCCTGTGAGTTCATCTACAGTTCTTTTTCTCCTTGTAATTGAACTAAAGCAAAATGGGCCATTGCAATAGTACAGCGGGCTTTTTGGATTTGGGATAGTTGATTCCAGGGTGCTTACTGCTCTATAGAGCTTTTCTGACTGGGGTATAATAAGCTACAGGGTCATCTCTTTCTATTCCGGAGCAATTTCTAATTTTTTTTATTTAATGAAACCGCAGATGAACACAGATGAACACAGATAAAGAAGATTATTCGTAAAAAATTGAGAATTAATCTTAATAACAAGTTTACCTTCTAGCCTCATTACTCCGGAGGGGTTTTTAATAGAGCGATCACGATCGAGGATATTTTTTCTTTTCCTAACCTGGACATGGAAACAATGAAATTACAAACCCATATTGGGGCAGATGGTATATTGCAAATTGAAGCGCCCACTGATCTGAAAGATATTTCTGTTAATGAAACCACAGATGAACACAGATAAACACAGATAACTAATTGAGAATTAATTTCAGTAAATAGCTGATTTTTAGTATATTTTGATACAATTTCACCTTGTGCCAAGTTGTAAACTAGTTTTGTGGGATAGAAGGGGTGGTCACTTTGGCCTGTAGAGACAACGTGCCAAGCACCTGCTAGCCGGATTAGGAGGAAGGGATTTTTAATTGAGCGATCGCGATCGAGGATATTTTTTCTTTTCCTGACCTGGACATGGAAACAATGAAATTACAAACCCATATTGGGGCAGATGGTATATTGCAAAACGCTTGGGAAAAGCCCACAACGAAAAAATCAATAAGTGATGCAATTACCAGGATGCAACAACTGCGGCAAGAAGTGGCGTTGGATAAAACGTCAATCCGCTCCATGATTGAACTCAATCGTTTAAATCTATAAGGAGAATAATGTTTAAGAGGAGAATAACTCAAGGAATCTCTATAGTTGTAAGCTTTACGACTTGTTTCATCTTTCAGTCACCTGTTTTTGGTCAAACCCGTATAACTTTTCCAAGAGGTAGTTATTGTGGTTCGTATGAAGGACCGTCACGAGTTTATATTCTAGGATTGCAAGCAGGACAAATTTTTGAGGTTCAGAATATAGATCAACAAGTTGAATACTATGGCTTTGAGGTCATAGAAAAAAGCACTGGTTTAAAATTGCCAATAGTTTCTCTTGGTGAATTTGATACACATATTGAAACTCGTATCCCAAGTACAGGAGATTACATAGTTAGAGCCTCATCAGATCATTGGTCTTATTACGCAGTTAGATTTTGTGCCTATACTCCTAATTAATTCCGATTGATTGCAAAAACAACTACCTCCGGAAAAACCAAGTTACCAAACCCCCCATAGCCCCACCAAACAGCAGAAAAACGACTTGTCTCCAGTTCTTCGATTCACCTACTTTCTCAGCAAAATCGGGAATCTTTTGGAAAAACGGAGTCCAATTTTCTTGCAGCGCTTCTAACCTTTCTTCAATCTTAGCTTGTCCAATTTCAAGATTTCTAATTCGTTCGGAGAGCTTTGCCGTTTCAGCCCTGACATCTTTAATCTCAGTTTTTAACTCATCGAACTGATTCTTAATAAAATCTTTTAATTCCTTGATTTCCGTCTCAGTTGTTGTTGTCATCTGCTTTGCTCATTAATTCTTTGCTACCACATCTATTATACCCATTGGTGTCAACTGTTCCCGATAGTCATCAAAATTGTAATATTTCTTAACATCCTTGACATCCATAGTTGCCAATTGCTAAGTTACAGAAAGAGTTTTAGAGATAGTCCAATGAGAGAAGAGCCTCCTAGAAGAGCATCGGGGCAGTTCCAACCCCGGACTGATAGTCTTTATCCCAAATCCATCGGGTTGCGAGTCTCAAAAACAAACTATCCAAAATTTATAGAACTGGCACAAGCAATGGGAATTAGACCCACTGAATTAGCTCGTAAGGCTGTGGAGGAATATATTGAGAAGCATTGGACAGAAAATATGAAACCGCAGATAAACACAGATGAACACAGATAAATATGCAAAAAATATTAAGGACTAGTCATGTCATAATAGATAGATGTCTCGCCGATGGCCAACTTTGTGGATTGTTATCAACTCAGTTTCATTATTAAATGAATAAATTACTCTATAATCGCCAATTCTGAGTTTGAAAAGACCATTTAAATTGGCACTGAGTGCTTGGGGATTAATTTCATCAAAGTTGTCGCAAAGCCAGCGAATTTTTCGTAAAATGCGCTCTTGCACTGCTGAAGTAAGTGACTCCAAATCTTCAATTGCTTTTGCCTTAAACTCTATACGGTAGGCCATTACCAATTCAATCCAAGTTTTTTTGCTACTTCCTCAGCAGGAATACCACGCTCCCCGTCCTGAGTACGTTGTAGGGATTCAATCAACTCCTCCACAACTTCAGGTTTTAACTGCTTATCTCCATCGGGTTCGCTCAACAGTGTTTCTAGGGTTTCCGTCACTGTTTCTTGAATTAAGCACTTCAATTCTTCAATAGTCAAATCTTTAACTTGCATTCTCTCTCAATCACGCTTTTCTTCTATTATAGCAATTGGCCCCACATTCCGCTTAACCAAGATTTTTATACTACTTTACGTGTTACAGCACTACCGGCGGAATGTGGGATAAATGGTTGGAAGAGGAATATATTGAGAAGCATTGGCAAGAAAGAATGAAACCGCAGATAAACACAGATGAACACAGATAAATAAGATTAATTTAATAGTGAATTTACTATAATGGAAACTGTTGCTTGAGCTGAAAGAAAAAATGATTGTATCTACCACTCAAATTGGTCTAAGTCTGGAAGAATTTATTGCTCGGTATGGAGACGAAGAAAACTACGAACTAATTGATGGAGAGTTGATTGAGATGGAACCCACCGGTAGGCACGAACAAGTAGCAGCCTTCATCAGCCGTAAATTGAATGTAGAAATAGATCGTCTAAATTTGCCCTATTTTATCCCTCTTCGCTGTTTGATTTCTCCTTTAAGTTCTGCCAGTGCTTTCAGACCGGATTTAGTTTTATTAGATGAAACACAGCTGGAGGAGGAACCACTGTGGAAAAGAGAACCAGTTATTACCATGGGGAAGACAGTAAAGCTGGTTGTGGAAGTAGTTAGTAGTAATTGGCAAAACGATTATGCTCGTAAATATGAAGATTACGAAGCATTGCAGATTCCAGAATATTGGCTTGTAGATTATCTCGGTATTGGTGGTAAATATTATATTGGTAGTCCTAAACAGCCCACAGTTACTATTTGCTATTTAGTTGAAGGGGAATATGAAAAAGTGCTATTGCGTGGGGGAGAAACCATTAAGTCTCGTCTCTTTCCTCAGCTTAATCTATCTACCAACCAATTATTTGCTTTTTAGATGCAACCGATAAAAAATATCTGCGTTTATCTGCGTTCATCTGCGGTTAAAAATGCAAACTGGTTATTTAACCGGTTATATTGACTAATGAAGGATGAGGAGTTATTTGGTTTAATGTTTCTCCTAATTGTCTTTTTGCTTGCATTAATTCGTAAGAATTATGAAGTCGTAAAAAATATCCTTCCGAGAGCTTAAAATAACGACATAAGCGTAAATCCATGTTAGCTGTAATGGTGGATTGTCCTTGAACGATCTTTTCTATGGTTGACGAAGATAGACCAATTTCATTTGCTAATTCTTTCTCGGTTATCCCCAACTCTTCTAAAAATTCATATTTTAATATTTCTCCTACATGGGGATTGCGAAGCAAGATGTTTTCCATGAAAGTTTCTCCTAATGATAATCTATAATTTCTACTTGATCGGCATTCCCATTGTGCCAAATAAAACATAGTCGCCACTGTTTAGTAATACGGATACTATATTGTCCTGCTCTGTTTCCAGAAAGTGCTTCTAGACGATTGCCTGGTGGAAGTCGAAGGTCATCTAAGTTGACAGCGGCTTCTAGTTGGCGTAATTTACGCAGCGCTCTTTCTTGTATGTCTGGTGGGAATTTTCGGGAACGTATGCCTTGCCATATTTTCTCTGTTTCTTTATCGGCAAAAGAAGCAATCATTTCTGTTTAAACACCAACAAAGTAATATCATCAAATACCTTTTGCTTCCCAATATGTTCCCGCAGGTCAGCAATAACTAACTCTTCTATTTTCTTGGCATTCTCGTGACGATGATTCTCCAATACTTGGCACAACCTCTCTAACCCATATTGCACCCCATTAAGATCTTCCGCTTCCGTAATGCCATCGGTATATACCACTACCACATCTCCAGAATTTAACTCTACTTCTTTCTGAGCGACAAAATCGGCAATTTCCTCATCTAAACCAATAGGAAAACCTAAATCCATGGTATCGATTAATTCCATCTCTCCATCGGAGCGCAACACAATTGCTTCTTCATGCTGACCGCTTACAATTACTTTGCCATCATTATAATCCAATAACGCCAAAGTCAGATTCTTATCGGAATTCATCCGCTCTAAATTAGCGTAAATGGTGCGGTTCAGTACGTCGAAAAATTGCACGGGGTCGGTAACGTTACATTGCTGCAGGGTTCTAATGGCAGTTTGCACCATCAACATCAAGACTCCACTTTCCAAACCATGTCCCGTAACATCCCCAATGCCAATTTTAACCTTGCCATCATTAGATAAGAGAACATCGTAGTAATCCCCTCCCACCTCGTCCGCAGGTTCCATAAACCCAGCAATATCCAAATCGGCGATCGCTTCCATTTCCGATTCCTTGGGCAACACCATCTGTTGAATCTTGTAAGCCACCTCTAATTCTGCACTCAGACGAAGATTTTCTTCCGTCAATTTCTCATTCAGGGCGCTAATCTGCTGGTTGGCATCCGCTAGTTCCGCCGTCCGTTCTTTGACCTTATCTTCTAAGGTATGAGCGTAATCTTCTAATTTCTGGTACGATAGCATCAGATTGGTCCAGAGAGTATAGCCAATACTGAGAACTGCAGAACTGGTAACAGTCAACAGGGGCGTAAAAGTAGGCAGCCACCAGCCGTTGAGAAAAGCAATATAAGAAATAATTACTATTCCTACTCCCATAATAATAATGGCAACCCAGGCTTTGCGCTGACGCAAGCCCACGGAACCCAAAGTTGCACTGGCTCCAGATAAAATTACAATTGCCAGCCAATGCCAGGATTTAGTCCAGGCCCGCAACATGGGACGACCTTCTAAGGCACTGCTCAAAATTTGGCTGGCAATATTAGCATGTACCACCACTCCCGGAGTTAACTCCGAAACCGTCATAATACTGGTACTGTAGGGAGTTTGGAAAAAGTCATTCAGACTGGGTGCGATGGCTCCTACCAAGACAATATTGTCCTTCATCATCCCTGGAGGTATTTCATTCTCTAGCACCTCTGTCAAGGAGATGTGGGGGAAACTGGCCAATTCTCCCCGATAGTTTACTAAAATTTGATATCCTGCTGTCTCTTCTTTTTCATATTCCCCCTCTTTACCCGTCAAGGGGACAAATTTTGCTTTGCCTAAACCGTAAATCTTTTGCTCTTGGTCCACCAGCTCCAATTCTACACCTTGGTCGAACATATACATCAAGGCGGTTTTTACTCCCAGACCTTCTCTAATTTCTCCCTTGTTATTGCCCACAATAATCAAACCGCGACGCACCTTACCATCAGCATCTAAAACTACGTCGGATGCTCCTACCTGTCCTAACTCTTGCAACGCGGGAGGAGGAGCAATGGCATTGCCGGCTGTTTTTTCAATTCCGATTAGATTGGGGGTGGATTTAAATACTTCTACTAATTCCTCATGTCCCGGTTCTACTTTCAAATCCCGGTAAATATCAATCCCAATAGCCTTAGGTTTTTGTTCCCTAATATTTTTGAGTAATTTTGCCAATGTCCCATCAGCCATGGGCCATTGCTTGACATAATTTAGATCATCTTCATCAATAGTAACGATAGCAATTCTTTCTTCTCTAGGTTCCGACGGACGTTGGCGGAAAAACTGGTCCAGGATTGCCCATTCCAACAACTGAAACCAACCAGCAGCACTCCCGACGCTAACCCCTAGGGCAACGCCGGGAGCGATAATCAGCACCCCCAACCATCGAACAAGCCACTGTTTTCGCTTTGTTTGGGACATTGGAGTCTATTATAACTGTTCCGCGATGGGCAGATCGGCGATGGCCTTCAGTCCAACTTGCTCCAGCAAGTCTCCCCACTCTTCGTTCAAGGTGGCATCTTCCGGTCGTTGCCGTTTGGCGTTCACCAACACATCCAAGGTATCGTACCAAATACCATTCTTGGCGTACTCTGTGGCCACTTCTACCGGGGTCAAACCATTGTTACTGCTATAGCTTGAAGCTTCTACCCGCTTCACCCAGCCAGTAGCATCGTAATTATCTGGTCGCAGAACGCCGTCCTTGTCCAGAGGAGCGAAGAACCAAGCGTAGTTTTTGCCAACTTCCAGTTCCGGGGCATTGTCTGGCAAAGTAAAGCTGACAATTCCACCTTGACCGGAAATCCCTAGCTTAGTTTGATAAACATGATTCCGCGCTTCATCTTGAATGCTGAAGAATACCTGTTTCGAGCTAGTTGGAGGCAAATAGACATAGAATGTGGGACGAGCCGCTAAGGTCCTGCCGATGTTACTTTCTGGCACTAGAGCAGTCAGCTTCAGTTCATCCGCCCGAGTACCTCCACCAACAGTATTAGCTGGAGCTACATCTCTGGGAGCCCCAAAATTAACATTTCCTCGGACTCCTCCGCCAACAGTATTGACGCTTCCATCTCTGGGCAAGGCAAATTGAACTTTGCCCCGAACTCCTCCCCCTAAAGTGGTAGTTAGAGGTGCATCGGTGGGAGCTGCAAATTGAACTTTCCCTCGAACTCCTCCCCCTAAAGTGGTAGTTAGAGGTGCATCGGTGGGAGCTGCAAATTGAACTTGGCCCCGAACTCCTCCACCAATACTGGTTTGAGTCGCCACATCCCCTGGAGGTTGGAATTGCAAGCTAATGAGAGTAGTATTTGCTAAACTCTCATTTTCTGCCCTGGGCTTGGTATTTGCCCCAGCGGATTGGTATACCGAACTAACCAGAGCAAAAGCTCCTGTTAGACTTGTTAAGAGCAAGGTTTTGCATAAGTTGGGCTTTGATTTAGCCATTGAACTCCCTCCTTTGGGATACTCATCTATAATTATAATTCTATTTTTGGATACTAGGCTATTTAAAATCACGGCGTTGCTGAATCAAGATATGAAATAATAATAAACCGCAGAGGAAGTCACAGGCAAGATGCCTGTAGAGGAAGTCACAGGCAAGATGCCTGTAGAGGAAGTCACAGGCAAGATGCCTGTGCCACGAGGAAAAAGAGAGAGCTAGTTTTTATTTATTCATGTCTCAATTATGCAACGCCAAAATCACTAATTAATTATATGCTTTTAACTCTGCAGGCGGTGTCTCGGAAATCACAGACTATATAGTAGCAATGTTAGTTTGGCTGTTGGGTTTCGTTGCCCAAACCCAACCTACAGTCTAATCTCTTAATTGTTTATTGCTCATTGTTCATTGTTCATTGTTATAGCCAATTGCCAATTAAGACAAAAGAAGCCCAAAAATAAGGATGATTGTACTTGGGATTTTCCAACAGCTTCAGTTGAGATTGACGAAGAGCTTCCGCTTTAGCTATTTGCTTGCCTGGTTGAGCTAACTGGCGATAGAATTCGCTCATGAGGTCTGCGGTAGATTCGTCGTTCACGGACCAGAGACTGGCCACTGTACTCCTAGCGCCTGATCGCAACGCTAGTCCCGCTAGTCCTAGTGTAGCACGTTTATCTCCCGATGCGGTTTGACAGGCTGATAAAACCAATAATTCGATGGGTTCGAGAATACCTACCCGTCGCTTTTGAAATAGCAGGTCAAAATCTTTAAAATCGATCCTGCCGTCCCAGGTGAGCAAAAATGTTTCTTCTGGGTTAGAACTAAATTGACCGTGAGTAGCCAAATGAACTACTGGGAAAGATTGAGAATCAATTTGTTTTTGGAAGGAAGTGAGAGTAAACTCCCTATTCAGCAGTACGAACGTATCTATCTCAGAGGCGATGTCCTTCAGTTCTGTTTTTACTCCTGGCAGTGCGTTAAAGCCTTGACGGGCTTCAGCCAAACCTACTGCTAGGGCGGAGAGTCTTTCTCGAGAAAGTCCCTGGGGAAAGAGCTGCAATCCTGGACTGATAGCGATTTTATACTTTTGCACTAGATACTCATTCCCGTCGTAAAGAGCTGCCATAGGCAAGTTCCGCAATAAGCCATCGGGAACAAAGACGAGAGTTTCGATGCCATTGTTGGCCAGTTGTGCTTCTGCAGGACGGATGAGCCAGTTATATACCTTTTCCGAGAGCTTCAACCGTTCTGCACTCTTAAAACCGGGATAGAGAGAAGAGAAAAGTTCCTGCAAAACTGTTTCTATTTCGTAGTCAGCCTGGTTAGTGGAGTAGTTAAACAGAGTGCCGTTAGGGAGGGAAAGAACTACTTCCAGGCGATCAGGTAATATAATGGGGTAAATTACTGCCGCTTCCGGATCTATTGTGTCTATGCCTACTGGTTGTACATCCAAGCAAGCGTCTTTGAAGAAGTTGTCCAGTTCTGCTAGTTGTAAAGCTTCCATGGCCTCCCTGGCTTGTTGAAGATTTTCTTGAGGCAATTGACCCTGATTATTAGGCTTCAACAGCAAACTGACAAATTCCCGATAAATTGGCTCTACACTTTCTTTAAAATTAAACTGAACTTCTGGATTGATGGTCACTAAGTCGCTGCGGAGGTCCTGAAGAGTAGAGTAGGCTGTGCTGTAGGCAGCGAGGGCTCCGTCAATATTCCCTTCTTCTTTAAGGATGCGAGCTAGCTGCCAAGCAGACCTAGCCACAATATCTGCTGCATCTATTCCTTGAGCTATTTCCAGGGACTGTTCCGCAAGCTGTCGCGCTTCACTCCACCGTCTCTCTTCTGCATATACTTTGCTCAGTTGATTGAGAGCGTAAGCTTCCCCTCGAGCATCTCGCAGTTGCTTGGCGAATTGAACTGCAGTGGCTAGCAAAGTGGATACTTTAACTGGGGATTTTCCTCCTTCCAACTTCGTTAAACTTTCAGCTAAATTTATCTTCGCGTAAATTAAAGCTCTACTGGGTGCGAGATTGGTTAAATCGGAATTAATCTGGGCTGCTAAATCTCTCGCTTCGTTCCCCTGTTTATTTTTCACCAACAAACTCAGTTGGTTCAGTTGAGCTTGTAATTTATCTAAGGGGTTTTGGGCCAATCGAGCTGACTCTTGATAGTAGGCAAAAGCCACATCATCTTGTCCTAAATCTCTGGCCACGTTGCCGATACTGAAGAGAGTAACGGTGGTGTCAGCTTGGGCATTAATTTTCTGGCTAATGGCCCAACTTTGCTCTAAAATAGCTTTGGATTGCAATAAGTCCCCCACAGTTTGCAAGGCAACCCCCAAACTGCGCAAACCATCTGCTTTCAGTCGATTATCCGGTTGCCCTTGCAGTTGCACCACTAACTTTTCCAATATAGATTTAGCTCGTCGATACTGACCCTGAGCTTGGAGGGCTTGAGCGATATTAATCTTGCTGCCCAAGGAACCTGTTTCGTTTCCTGCTCTCTGGTAGGCTGCTTCTGCTTGTTTCCAGGTTTCTAGAGCTGCTTGGGCATCTCCTAGGGCTAGTTGGAGACTTCCTTGACTGTTTAAAGCTTGAGCTAACAGGGCCACCTCTCTGGTAGACTGTTGCTCCAATTTTGTTAAGAGATTTAAACTGGTGGCGATCGCCTTTCCTGCTGACTCCCATTGTCCTAAATCTTGATAAGCTAGGGAGAGATAGTTAAGAGCTTGTACTTCCTTAGGTATTTCTCCAGAAGCTTTATAAGATTTAGCTGCTTTTTGCCAGATGTTAGCAGCTTCAAAGAACTTCCCGGCTTGATACAGTTGTCTTCCTTGTTGCAAAAGTGTTGTTCCTGTGGGGGATTGTGGGGATTGTCCTACCGCTTCATTTTGGGCTACTGTTTCCGACTCTGTCACTCTCGCCATCACAGGTACTACAGTGGTAACTACCAAAATAGTTAATAGAAAGTAAACACCAAAAGAAATTAAATGTTTCTTTCTTCTGTCCTTATGAAACATCATCCTTTTTGCCATAGTCAATGGTGGTTATTAATTTACTATCTCAAATACCTTTTTCATTCTAACACGGAGCTCAAGGGGGAAAAATCGAGTTATAAAAGAATTGGAAAGTTTCTGATATTATATTTGGTAGCCAAAATTTTAAAAACTGGTCACTGGTCACTGGTCACTGAAAAGCTATCAACTCTCATCATTTATGAAAATTCGCTCCCTTACCCTCAAAGCAATTAGAACCATAATCTACTCCAATATAGTAATTGCCACTGCTGTATCGGCTCAAGAAATTGTGGGGGATAATACCCTGCCCAACAATTCTACAGTCACTGTGAATGGGATGGTACAGCGCATTGATGGGGGAACTGAAGCAGGCAATAATTTGTTACACAGCTTTGCAAAATTTAACGTTTCCACAGGATATTCAGCTTATTT
This sequence comes from Prochloron didemni P4-Papua_New_Guinea, assembly GCA_000252485.1. GTDB lineage: Bacteria > Cyanobacteriota > Cyanobacteriia > Cyanobacteriales > Prochloraceae > Prochloron > Prochloron didemni. Next base: position 17,430 of record JH610639.1, read on the forward strand.
TAATAATAGCTCTACCATTGAGAATATTTTCACTAGAGTGACGGGGGCAGATATATCTAATATAGATGGTTTAATTAAAGCGAACGGTGAAGCCAATCTCTTTCTTCTCAACCCCAACGGGATTGTTTTCGGAGCCAACGCCCAACTAGAGCTTGGAGGTTCGTTTTTCGCTACTACTGCAGAAAGAATTATCTTTGATGACGGCAACTTCTTTTCTGTAGAAGAACCTAATCAGATACCGCCGTTGTTAACTATTAACGTACCCCTTGGCTTACAATTTAACCAAAGTCCTGGGAATATACAAGTTCAAGAATCTAATCTTAGAGTTACCAGTCAGCAAAATTTAACTCTTGTGGGGGGAAATATTACAATAGATGGGGGAAAGTTATTAGCAGAAGATGGCAAGGTAGGATTGACAGGCTTGGCAGAAGCAGGATTAATTAATCTACAAGATAATAGCCTCAGGTTACCGCAAGAAGTAGAAAGAGGAAATCTAACTTTAGACAATGGTGCTGTAGTTGAGGTTAGGGGAGAAAATGGAGGTGGCATCAATATCCAAGTTAATAATCTAGATATTGCTAATGGAGCAAAACTACAGGGAAGAATTATCTCGGGAAGCACAGAAAACAATAGATTAGATGTAATGGCTGGAGATATTACGGTAGATGCTTTGGGAGAGATTAATTTAACCTCTGGTGGGAGAATTATCAGTGTTACTGGAGGAAGGGGAAAGGGTGGAAATATTGTTTTAGAAGCAGGAGAAATTAATATTTCTGGTTTTACTGAAGATGGATTATTTAGTGGTATCCTGTCCCACTCGGAAACTGACAATAGCGGAGAGGGAGGAAGGATAACCATTAATAGTCCTGAAGGAACGGTTGAGTTAGGAGATCGGGGTTTTATTGCGGCGGTAACTGATAGTAGTAATAGTAGCGGTTCTATTGAAGTAAATAGCAACAATTTGGTAATAGAGAGTGGCGGACAAATTATCACGGCAACTTCTAACAGTGGTAATGCAGGAGATATTACAATTAATGCAGAAACAATAACTATGGGGGGAAGCAGTGAGGATTTTCTTGTTTCTCCTTTTACAGATGTAGAAGTATTTAATTTAGATGAATTAGCATTTTATACGGATTTAAATTCAGAAATAGAAGATTACGGAACGGGTGGCATTCCCTATGTTTCTATCCAACGAAACCCAACGGAAATTGTCAGTGGCAATACTATCTTGGGAACGGCAACAGAGCAATACGATTACTATTCTTTTACTGTCACTAAAGCCAACAGTCGGGGGATATTCGATATTGATGGAGGGGATGGTTATGAAGATATTCCGGGAAGTTTAGATACGGAAATTGCGATTTTTAATTTAGCCACAGGGGAAATAATAGGGATTAACGATGATTCTAATATAGAGAATGGAGGAGAAGGCAGTATTGTCAGACAAGATTCTTATATCGATACCACTTTTGCAGAACCGGGAACTTACGTTTTGGGAGTGGGAGAGTTTGATACAGTTCCTTCTAGTTTAAATTTACTCTCGGGCGATCGCGTGGACCCTGGAGATACCTACAGACTGCAAATCTCTTTGCAAAATCAAGGAGTGGAAATCTCCATTCCCACCAATACCATAAATCCAGATAATTTTAACCCCAATTATGGCGCTAGTAGCGGTTTAGTTTCTTTAACGGAAGGGGAAGGGAATACAGGAAAATTAACTTTAAATACTGATAATTTGCTGTTAGAACCGGGAGGGTCAATTACTGCCACAACTTCAGGAATGGGAAGCGGAAGAGATATTACTCTTAATGTCACAGATACTGTAGCAATGAATAACGCCACGGTGGCTAATATTACTCGCGGGACAGGCAATGCTGGCAGCATTATTATTAATAGCTCGGAAGTCAATTTACAGAATCGAACGTTCTTGGATACCAGTAATTTTGGCCAGGGAAATGCGGGAGATATTACTATTAATGCGGATAATGTCAATTTGTTGACAGCTACAATCTTAAATAGCAGTACCTACGTGGTGGGAGATGCGGGTATAATTTCTATTAATGCTACCGATACCATTACTTTAGATGGAGAATTAGATGGAGACGTGACCGTAATTGCTAGTTTGGTAGCCGGACCTTCCGCAGTAGGTAATTCTGGCGGAATTGAAATTAATACTGGCTCTCTTTTGCTCTCTAATGGAGCTTTTTTGGATACCACAACCTATGGAACAGGAAATGCTGGGATAATAGATATTAGGGCGAGTGATCGCGTTATTATTGATGGCGCATCTAGCAATGGAAGAGGTTCTAATTTAATCAGTAGAGTTAGAGTTACTGGTAGGGGCAATGGAGGGGATATTAACATTGCCACTGATGTTCTCGCCGTTACCAATGGAGGGATATTGACCACTCAGACAGAGGGGGTAGGTGATGCAGGCAATATTCAGATTGAAGCGAGAGAAATTTATTTGAGTGACGGCACTATTGCCAGTACTGTAGAAGCAGCGGCAGTGGGTGATGGAGGACAAATTAGTTTAAACTCCAACAGCCTCGTTCTTGAGAATGGAGCTAGAGTTACAGCCAGCACTGCAGGGGAAGGGAATGGTGGAGAAATTATTATTGCATCGGATAATGTCATTGAAGTAGATAATTCAACTATTGCTGTGAGTAGTGAAGGTGAAGGAATAGGAGGAAGAATTCAACTGAGGGGTAATTTGCTCAGTTTAGATAATCAAGCTTTGATTACTGCAGAAACTGAGGCGAGAAATGGGGGCGATATTACAATTTGGCTCCAGGACTTATTGTTAATGCGCCGTGAAAGTAATATTAGCGCTACAGCAGGAAGTGCGGGAGCAGGAGGAGACGGAGGAAATATTCGCATTCAAGTTCCTTTAATTCTTACTATTCCCCAGGAAAATAGCGATATTACGGCCAATGCTTTTGAAGGTGCAGGAGGTACGATTGAAATAGATAGCCAGGGGATTTTTGGCACTCAGTTCCGCGAACAATTAACTCCAGAAAGCGACATTACTGCCAATTCTCAATTTGGCATTTCTGGCAGCGTGATTATTAATAACCCGGAAGTTGAGCCATCCTCCGGTTTAGTGAAATTATCCGGGCAAGTCATTCAAGCGGGAAATGAGGTTATTGTAGGTTGTAGAGCAACTGTTGGCAATTCTTTTACTATCACTGGACGAGGAGGTTTACCGGAAGATCCCACCAGTGCCTTGCGAGGAACCATGGCTTGGTCTGACTTGGAAGATTATACTGCAGTAGGAGTTGGAGAGAATCTTCCTCGGGAAGAGAAGCGATATTCTAGTGGTGGTTTTACTACTTTAGTACAAGCAACAGGTTGGCTAATTAATGATGACGGTGAAGTAGAATTAATCACTGGTGATTCTTCTCGGAGTAATTACGAACAAGACTACCCTAGTTGTCAGAATCTGCAAAAAGATATAGCAGTTGACAGTTGATAGAATTGTAGGGTGCGGCACTGCCCACCACAACCCTATTATCTCGGGAGATAAAGCAAGCGATCGCGCAACTTTTAATATTTGAGGATAATAATTACTCAGAATCTTGTCGGTCATATTTATGCTTGATTTTTTCTGCAATTGTTTGTTTGCGGATATCTCTAGCAGATAAATTTTCTGGACCTTCTAACAAATTTTTCGGTACTCCTCCGAGACGTTCCAAAATTGTTTCCGGTTCTTTTAACTGCAACCAATAATTACGTAGTAATCTTTTAACCAATTCATCGCTATTAGTTTTTTCTTTACTAATTATATCGATTAAATACTTTTCCGATTCCCAATCTAGATTAATACTCAACATTTTATTTTCTTGTGAAATTGACTTTGATTTAATATTCTTCTATTATTATAGAAATAATTCACTTGAGCAACTTAGAAATGAAACTCAAAGCAATTATCCATCCAGCAGAAGAAGGAGGCTACTGGGCAGAAGTTCCAGCCTTACCTGGCTGTATAACTGAAGGTGACTCTATGGACGAAGTTTTAGCTAACCTGCAAGATGCCATCCAAGGTTGGTTAGAAGTAGCCAATGAAATAGAACTATCCCAAAACCAAGACCAAGTTATTGAGTTGGTAATATGAAATCAATAACAGGGAAAAAGCTTTGTAAAATCGTAGAGCAAAAAGGATGGATTCTCAAAAGAGTTACGGGTAGTCATCATATTTATCAAAAAAAAGGAGAAGCAGCAATTTTGTCAATTCCCGTACATCGCAGCCAAGATTTAAAGATAGGAACTCTGCGATCTATAATGAAAATTGCTAATTTGACGGAACAAGATTTATAGATTTATAATGCGTAGGGTGTGTTAGAGACTTTTATTGCTATAAATAACGTTTGGTGGGCATCGCCAACCCTACAACTATTTACAACAACTTTATCTTGTGGAGCGATAGGGAAAGCCAACATAAACCTCAATTGTGGCTGCCCCACCAGCTCAGATGACCACATTCGTTTATGCTGCAATTGCGCAAAACCTAAGTCCAAGAGCAGCAAAGAGTTTAGCAATATCTCCGTAGCTTGGCCCTCCCTCCTGAGTAAATGCTTCACGAGATAAATGAGTCACTTTTACTATTTCGTCAAAGCACTTAGCCCGAGTAATGGTACGGAAAGCTTCTACAATAAACTCAGAGTTTTCAGCGTCTTCTTCAAAACAAGCCTCAAGGTAATAAGCGATATCTTCCTTGGTCTCCAAATAATTTGCCGAGTCGTATGGCTGGGTTTTTTCCATTGCTAGTACTCCTTATTTTAGGTTTGAAGACAAACAACACAAGAATCGGATTGGCTATCTTGTGATTCACAAGTTTTGTTTTGCCTCAAACTCTCTAAAACAATTTCTCTAGCATCTGAGATGGTTAAAATCAACCTCAAAGCCCCCATCTGTAATCTTAATAATCCGATCCAGGTCATGCTGTAAAGAGCCATTCAAAGCGTAAACTGCTAATTTTCTTAACAGCTTTCTGAGAGTTTCCAACTCCTCTAAAATAATGCTCAAACTTCTCAAGCCTGCATGAGAGCAATCTAGTTTCTGGGCGCGATCGCGTCGTTTCTCAATTATTTCTGCAATTTTATCAGCTCTGGCCATTCAACATTCACCTGTACTAAGACATATAAGAATCCAGTAATTTAGACAACTGGTCTGCTCAAGACAAAATATAGCAGTTGACAGTTGAGAGTGGATAGTTGATAGTTATACAGCAACCGGTTGGTTGCTCTCTTGCCTATTCCCTATTCCCTATTCCCTATTCCATTACTGAGTTGTGCAATCAATTCTTGCCTGGATAAATTCAAGATTAAGGGGCTGGAGTCTTCCGGCGAAAGCACTGACAGCCTTTCAACTACGGTAGAAAGTTCATCGTCCATCGCACCAAAACGAGCTTTCAATAAGTTCTCAATCAGTTGGCGTTGTCCTTGCTGAACTCCCGATTGAGTCGCATCCAAAAGTTTTTGTTCATAAAGGGGGGATAAACGCATAATTAACTCCCGATCGTCTTCATCAACATCAATATCTTGTCTTGCTTCCAATGTAATTCGCAAGTTCAGCAGTAGTTCGAGAGCATTGGCTCGAAAAGGTGAGTCTGATCGTAAGGACTCTAATTCATCGATCGCTTGTCGCTGAACTTTGCCCTTGCCTAAAATTCTAAGCCAGAGTGTTTCAGGGGTTCTGGGTAATTTGTGGATAACGACAATCGCGGCTCTCAATGCATGTCCCAGCAAGTAAACACCATCAGGCCATTGCTTAGGATCGAGTCTAGCGTGAAAGCTATTCAAAATTTTCTCTGAAGCTGTAGGAGTAAGTACCCAAAGTTTGGGTAAGGTGTTTGGATCCACCTCAATCTTATCTCGCTTTGCCTTACGAATCACTTCACCCCGTAATTCCAGCAACTTGAGCAAGCAATCACACATTTCGTTTTCGGTCACAGCATTGCGGAACGGCTCAAAACTTGAAGGTGTCCTGGCAAATTGGCCCAACAATCCAAGTGCGTCAGATGAATAAGTTGTCTGAAGATCTGGAGAAAACCAGATATCAATTTCTCGCACTTCACTGCGGACTCTGCGAGAGGATTGGACTTTTCCAAAGGGCGCTAACAGTTCTCCCAAAAGGTCTTTGCAAAATTGATCGTGGATAAACCTGGTCATAGAGAGAGTCGATCAAAATCAGCACTAATTATATCGATTAAATACTTTTCCGATTCCCAATCTAGATTAATACTCAACATTTTATTTCTTTGTGAAATTGACTTTAATTTACTTTCCATCTTAGATCGAACAAAAATTTTTGCTACAAATAGTTTATTGAATCGTATTTGTACGGGTCAGCAGACAGGGCTGCTGCTGAAGATTCCTATAATGAGGCTAGTTTGCTTCAAGGTCAGGCGGATATACTTTACCAAACAGCAGAGAATCTGGCTGTATTGATAGAAGAACAGGAGGAAGATAATGAGTAATATAGAGATGGAAATAAAATGGTTGCTACAAATACATTAGTGAATGATTTCAGCCAATTCGCCGGGTTTCTTCTATTATTTTAAGGGTTAACCTAAAATTTGGGAAAGAAACCCGGTTTGGAAACCCACGGGATAACCTCAATCTATACTATGATGCAATTAACTATTTGTAGCAATCATTTTTGTATTTCATATTAATATTTCTGGTTGCAATACTCCTAACCAGGGAGCGATCGCCAAGAGGTGCACTTTGGCGATCGCTATTTTCTCTAGCCTTAAACAAAACAAAATTTATAGATTTATGCGTAGGGTGTGTTAGAGACTTTTATCGCTATAAATAACGTTTGGGGGGCGATCGGCCCATACTACGCAAGACCCACCCACTGGACAAGCTTATCCTTGATATGGCTATAAATGCTTTGCAGCTCATTCCTTGAAATATCAAACTTCAGGTGATGGACAGTTTTATTCCGCAGTTGCAAAAAACGACGGGCCCAATCAAACTCGTCACCTGAAATCTCACCCAGTGAGTACATGTAATTCAGAACGCTTCGATCAGATGTCGCATCTATTGGGATCCCCGCATGTTGTCCAGCAAGACGCATTGCTGAGATATAAAGGGACCACAGGTATGGCAGTGCTAGATCATAGTTCTCTCCCGCCAACAGACCGTCAAGACGATCGACCATGTGATTGATGACATCAGGATCGACTTGGCTTTCTGGCAAAGTGTAATCTGCTCGATCAACATCTTCAACATCAACTGTTGAAAGCATAAAGTGCCAATTCTCATGGCTGCCAATGATTTCTGCAATCTCTTTGTACCGTTCAATAGACCGACTCGCTCTGCTTGTTTTGATGTCAATGATTAGATTCTCATTGTCACGAGTTGCCAAAATATCTGGACAATAGGGGTAAAGTTCAAAGGGAATGACCGATCGATCAGGCTTAATGGTGACTGAGTATCCCTTTTCCTGTAAGTCTCTGGCCACCGAGCGAATATGTTGCATGGGTCCGTTCATAGCCTTACCTCCAAATTGAGCTCAGATGATTCAGTGATCCTAATATAAACACATTCAATTTTTTGGATAACAGCCTCTTGAAGTGGCTGTGGTAAACCCACAATATCTATTGGGTCGGAGAGAAGTCTCATGTGACCACTTATGTCCCAGATAAGGCTATCATCAGCATAGACGAGTGAATTCAAAGCGTCCTGTATGGGCTTAATCACATTATTGATGTCGCATGGGTCGCTCTCGCAAAGATAGACAACCGTGAAACGAAGTGCCCCCCTTGAAATAGGAGCTTGCTTCCAAATCAGGAACGCTCTTCCATAGATTATAGTCTTTCCAAGTCTGTTTGTTGGTACTGTTCTTTGCTTGATGGGAAAGTGGTCGTCGTGGCAAAAGGAGTTCAAATATCGGAGGCATAGCCTACTTTGGTCCTTGATCCAGAATATTTAGGGGAATCAACCCTATTTTAGGTTGTAAGACAAACAACTAAATACTTTTTGAATTGTAACACTCTTGAAGAGAGTGTATCATATTCTAGAGCAGTGTTGAATCGCTTTACAAAACTTAATATTTCTGATTGCAATACTCCTAACCAGGGAGCGATCGCCAAAGTGCATCCCTTGGCGATCGCTATTTTCTCTAGCCTTAAGCTGTTGTGCATTTAATTGGCATAAACAGTCGATAGAATTGTAGGGTGCGGCACTGCCCACCACAACCCTATTATCTCGGGAGGTAAAGCAAGTGATCGCGCAATTTTTAATATTTGAGGATAATAATTACTCAGAATCTTGTCGGTCATATTTTTGTTTGATTTTTTCTGCAATTGTTTGTTTGCGGATATCTCTAGCCGACAAATTTTCTGGACCTTCTAACAAATTTTTCGGTACTCCTCCGAGACGTTCCAAAATTGTTTCCGGTTCTTTTAACTGCAACCAATAATTACGTAGTAATCTTTTAACCAATTCATCGCTATTAGTTTGTTCTTTACTAATTATATCAATTAAATACTGTTCCGATTCCAAATCTAGATTAATACTCAACATTTTATTCCCTTGTGAAATTGACTTTAATTAACTTTCCATCTTACTTTAGATACTGCGCGATCACCTCTGTCACCAACTGATTGAGTTTAATTCCTCGTTGCTGTGCAGTTATTGCAGCACGTCTGTGAAGATCCGTTCCCGGTTGAATGTTAAAACTGCCCTTAAAAGGTTTTTCCGCCTCTATCCCTATCTGTTCGCAGAGTTGAAGATAATCATCAACTGCTTCCTGAAAACTTGCTTTCAGAGATTCCACATCATGCCCTTCGTAGCTGACAAGACTGCGAATATACTCTAGCTTGCCGTAGAATACTGCATCTTCGTCATTATAATTTACCGAGCCAAAGTATCCCTGGTACTCCATCATATTTTTCATAGCAAACCCTCCTGCTCTAGAATCTCAATAACAAGTTCAATTTGGTATATTTTTAAAGTGTTGTGGGGATGAGGTTTATACTGCAATTGCGCAAAACCTAAGTCCAAGAGCAGCAAAGAGTTTAGCAATATCTCCGTAGCTTGGCCCTCCCTCCTGAGTAAATGCTTCACGAGATAAATGAGTCACTTTTACTATTTCGTCAAAGCACTTAGCCCGAGTAATGGTACGGAAAGCTTCTACAATAAACTCAGAGTTTTCAGCGTCTTCTTCAAAACAAGCCTCAAGGTAATAAGCGATATCTTCCTTGGTCTCCAAATAATTTGCCGAGTCGTATGGCTGGGTTTTTTCCATTGCTAGTACTCCTTTGCTAAACGCTGGGCCAATCTAATGTCTCTGGGCTGGCTGCTTTTGTCCCCTGCAACCAATAATACTATTATTTTTTGTTCAACTTGCTTGTAGTAAACGCGGTAACCTGGACCATAATTAAAAAGATGGCTAGAGATGTGGAATAGTTTAACACTCGGCTTCACCAGCACAAAGACGAGATAGCTTCCTAAATATACATCCCTATAGCCATCTGAGTGGCCGACGCAAGCCCCAGTTAGACAACTGAGCAAAGTCAAGGAATACGGTTGGTATTGTCTGCAGTCACCTTTGTATTATTTGAAATTTTTAGAGATTCCTCAGCAACTCTGATAACTGCGACTAGCCCTTCTAATCCAACTCTGATACCGATGACATATAGCAGAAAGAAAATCGGTGATATTATCAAAGCTCCAACTCCAGAGAGAAAACCACCTTGGAAGCCTAGCCCTATAAACCCTAAGCAAAGTAAACTCGCAAAAAACATACCAAGACCATAGAGGACACCCACAACCTTGGGGGTAAAAAATTTGCTAAATGAAAAATCCCACAATGCATCCATGTACTTACCTCGTAAATTTGTACACTTCCAGTCCGTCAAAGTGCCATGATTGTCACAGTGTCTGGTGCAGTAGTAGGTTAGACAACCCATCAATACACCAAACAAATACCTCTAAAGTGTAAGCGATCGCCCCACAAACAACTGAATTCTCAACGAAAATTTAAGAACGATCACGCCTCAGCAAAAAGATTCAGCAACAACAGCACAAAGACTAGAAACAAAGTAGACAAAAAGCTGAAACTAAAGCAGGGAAGATAGGTAGTGGAACAGGGGCTAACTATATATTAGACGGATTTTTTCCAGATATTCACCCTTAAAGGCATTTTATCCAGATTTAATCGATTTAATCCCTCTTTCAAGGTATTCGGAAATTTTCCATATAATACCCTCATAGGTATTTTATCCGGATTTTTTGCTTCTCCATGACTTCTCCCCCTAAAAAGTTGCTGGATGTGGTTCGCGAGATCCTTCGCCTTAAGCATTATTGCTACTGCACCGAGCAAGCTTATCTCGATTGGATGAAGCGATATTTAGTTTATCACAACAAAAAGCATCCACGGGATATGGGAGTACAGGAAATTCAAGATTTCTTAACCCATCTTACCGTTGATCGCCAAGTTGCAGCTTCTACTCACGCGCCAAGCCTTGCATAGACTCGATCTAACCAAAGAGGAATCACAGGCTGACCGGAATCGAGGGACGTGATCGGCGAATTGCGGTCAAACTCTACCAACTTCAGTTTGCCCTCTTTCCCATCCCATCGGAGCGTAAACTGCTGATTCGCTTTTAGATCGACAAGGTGACAAATAATTAGTCAATCGACAAGAGTAATCGGGATGACTGGATTCGAACCAGCGGCCCCTTCGTCCCGAACGAAGTGCGCTACCAAGCTGCGCTACATCCCGATATGTATCTAGCCTAACACAAATCAACCATTTTGGCCACATCTCTAGAACTTACGGGAAAATATGGCAATCGCACGAACTCGACAAACAATGCTATAGTTGTAGGAGCAAACAAAGGATATAATCAAAATAACAGATCGTGATAACACCAACTGATGAATACGACAGCCCTTGGAAGGAGACAATTGAGGCTTATTTTCAAGAATGTCTAGAATTTTTCTTCCCTGAAGTAGCAAATGACATAGACTGGAGTAAAAAATATACATTCCTGGACAAAGAACTGCAGAAAATAGTGCGAGATGGGTCTTTAGGGAGGAGATATGTAGACAAACTGGTAAAAGTCTGGCTAAAAAATGGGAAAGAGCAATGGGTGTTAATTCATTTAGAAGTACAGAGCGAACCAGAAACGGATTTTGAAAAGCGCATGTACGAATACAATGCCCTTCTCTTCCTAAGTTATAATTGTTCTGTAGCTAGTTTAGCAATTCTAGGAGATGACAGAGCAAAATGGAAACCCAAAAAATACAGCAAGAAAATTTGGGGTTGTAAAGTAAGATTCAAGTTTCCCATTGTCAAACTGCTGGACTACAGAGAAAGGTGGCAGGAACTAGAAGCAAGTACTAACCCTTTCGCCACGGTAGTCATGGCTCATTTAAAAGCCAAAGAAACTCGCCAAGACTATCACTCGCGGAAACAGTGGAAACTATTTATAACCAAAAGGTTATACGAGCGGGGCTATCAAAAAGAAGATGTAATCAAGTTATTCCA
>JH610640.1 GCA_000252485.1 Prochloron didemni P4-Papua_New_Guinea
CTAAAGTATATGTAGCAAACATTTTCAGATTTGATATAAGAACCAATCCAATATAGTCGCCCATATTAAAGAAATCTTAAATCGAGGAACAGAAGAAAAAGATAAAGCTAGATTAGTAATCTATGTGGAACTTAACCAAACCTTTCTATCCCCTAGCCTTAACTGCAGCCAAAGGCAATCCAGAAGAAGCTCATCGACAGCTACTCAAAACTCTAAGCTGGCTCCATCGCTCTCGTGACAGTTTCTGGGGCAGAACTATGCTCAAACAACTAGAGCAATCTTTCTGTTGTCCGGACTCTCGCTTAGAACAAAACCTCTGGGGCTTGGATTTTCCCAATCCCCTGGGTTTAGCGGCGGGATTCGATAAAGATGGAGTGGCGGCAGGTATTTTTTCTCACCTCGGTTTTGGCTTCGCGGAACTAGGTGCGGTGACCCTTCACCCTCAAACTGGTAATCCTCGTCCCCGTTTATTTCGCTTACCCTTAGATGGGGCCGCTCTCAATCGCATGGGAGCCAATAATCTGGGAGCTGCAGTGATGGCCCAGACTTTACAGGAAACTTGGCCAAGAGGAAATCGGACTATTCCTATGGGTATTAACCTCTGCAAATCCAAAATAACCCCTCTAGAAGCAGCAGCATCCGACTATGCAGGCAGTTTTCAAGCATTGCAAGAACAGGCAGATTACTTTGTAGTTAATGTCAGTTCTCCCAATACTCCTGGTTTGCGATCGCTCCAAACTGACAGCCAATTAACAGAAATTTTGGCTGCGTTACAAAGCAATAATTCTAAGAACAAACCCATTCTCATTAAAATTTCCCCAGATTTGCAATGGGAAGAAATCTCTGCTATTTTAGAATTAGCAATGACCAAGAATTTAGCGGGAATTATCGCCACTAATACTACCACCAGAAGAGATGGTTTACAAACTAGAATTCTAGAATCTACCAAGAAAGCCATAGAAGAAGAAGCCGGAGGGATTAGCGGCGCTCCCTTAAAACAGCGCTCCACGGAAATAATTCGTTTTATCTGGCGGGAAACTGAAGGAAAATTGCCTATTGTTGGTGTTGGCGGCATTTTTACCCCCTCAGATGCTTGGGAAAAAATTGCTGCTGGGGCAAGTTTGCTCCAAGTATACACTGGTTGGATTTATCAAGGTCCGTGGCTCGTTCCTTCGATTCTGAAAGGACTGTTGAGGCAATTAGAGCAACGGGGACTATCTAATATTGGTGAAGCTATTGGAAAGTCGAATTAATATCGCTCAAAACGATTATAATGTTAGAGTGTCGAGTAATTGGCTAATTTATTAGCCTCCGTCAAATTCCTCCGCTCCCCCCTTCGGGGGCGGTTTCCATTCTCCCGTGAGGTTTAGATGAAACCAACACCTGCACAGATAGAGCGACTTTATGTAGTTGTTCACTGGATTACAGAGTATCTCCAGGAATCGATTACTATTATTAGAGTAGATGAAAGACCACCACATTATTTGTATATCCAATTTGGGATAGAAAACGAGCGATTTTTCTTGATTACTGTAGATGGAGAGGTACTATCCAATGGTTAATCCTGTTTCTAACTTTAAGTCTATGACCAACCAGCAATTACGCGCTCACTTTCGAGAAACAAGAGATGAAGAAGCATTCCGAGAAATATTGAATCGAGGACTTGATGAAAAAGATAAGGCTGCAGTTAGTGCATTTAAAGCTTGGCAAGAAACTCAAAAGAATAATTAGGAGAAATTAACAAAGTAATTGTTGTATTCCGGTGTGGTCAAAAGATATGTAGGGTGGACATCGCCCACCACAACCTGAAGCTCTAATTTGATAGTGGTTGTTCTCAAAAACAATTCTATTTTTAATTCTCCATAGTCGCGGCTTACCCGCGATTACTTGGCAGCCCAGACTTGCCCTGCCCTTCGGCTACCCTTCGACTTCGCTCAGGGCGAGCGCTCAGGGACCGCGTAGTCGAAGGGGGGCTACCCCACAATTAACTTTCTACATATTTACAGATTTTGGTGAGAACCCAATTGTATCAAAGGCTCCAAAATTTAAGCGCTATAATTGTTAATTGTTAATTGTTAATTGTTAAATGGTACAAATCCTACCCAAATCTCTAAGCCTGGAAGAGTTTCTGAAACTACCAGAAACAAAACCCCCTAGGGAGTATATTGATAAACAGATTAGGCAAAAACCCATGCCGAAAGCTCGTCACTCTCGACTTGAGAGCAAAATTGTTGCCATAATCAACCAAATCGCAGAAGCGGAAAATATTGCTTATGCTTTTCCAGAGTTGCGTTGTACTTTTGGTGGAAGGTCCATTGTTCCAGATATAGCAGTTTTGCAATGGAAGAATATTGTCTTAGACGAAAAAGAAGAACCTGTAGATGATATATTTGTTGCTCCAGACTGGACAATTGAAATTCTCTCACCAGGTCAAAGTGCCAATCAAGTCACAGCTAATATATTACACTGTCTTCAACATGGTTGCCAACTAGGATGGTTAATAGACCCAGAAGATCGTTCAACTCTAGTCTTTCAACCTCAACGACAACCAGAAATTTGCTACCAAAAGGATAAGTTGAAAGTTTTAGCTGAATTGCAATTGGACTTAACAGTAGAAGAATTATTTAACTTGTTAAAGATGAAGACAAAATAAATTTTTTTGTTTTTCCACATCAATCCATGAGACTAGAAGAGGGCTTGAGAGAATATGGCTTGGCTCTAACTTTATACTCCCTCAATCTTAGGACTTATGCAAATAGCTCTCTTATACCGGGTTTCTGACCTGGATAAAACGGCTCAAATTAAGATTTTTCGTAGAGAAACCCGGTTTCTGCGTAAGTCCTCAATGTGCTAGCTTCTTGCCAAGCATCCTCTCTGAACTAAGCTGTTGGCTGGGACAATCAACTTTAACTAAGTTTACAAATCTTCATCAAAATCCCAAAGTATTGTAAACTATCCCTAGAAAAGATAGAAAGGAGCAAGAACAACAATGCAGTCGGCTCAAAAACTGCTGACACCTCCGAAAGAGTTAATCGATCCCCCCGGTGGTTTTAATCTCAATATTTTCATGTTTCTACTCGGCTTACCCCTGATGGTTTTGGCGAGTTGCGGTTATTCTCTCTGGAACTGGCAATATTGGTACTGTTTTGGTCTCAACTTCCTGGCTTTGCATATAGCAGGGTCCATAATTCACGATGCTTGCCACAATTCCGCCCATAGCAATAAAATTATTAATGCTATTCTCGGTCATGGCAGTGCGCTGATGTTGGCATTTGCCTTTCCCGTGTTTACGAGAGTACACCTGCAGCATCACGCCCATGTCAACGACCCGGAAAATGACCCAGAGCATTTTGTCTCTACTGGAGGCCCTCTGTGGCTGATTGCCGTTCGCTTCTTCTATCACGAAATCTTTTTCTTCAAGCGACGTTTATGGAAGAAATACGAATTATTGGAATGGTTTTTGAGTAGATTATTTGTGGTTGCGGTAGTTTATTTTGGTTATCAATACGGTTTTGAAGGCTATCTCATTCGTTGTTGGTTACCTTCAGCTTTGGCAGTAGGAATAGCCTTGGGATTGTTCTTTGACTATTTGCCTCATCGACCTTTTCAAGAACAAAATCGCTGGAAAAATGCCAGAGTATATCCCAGTCCTATTCTCAACCTCCTTATTCTAGGACAAAATTATCATTTAGTCCATCATCTTTGGCCCTCTATACCTTGGTATAAATATCAGGAAGCTTATTATATCAGCAAACCTCTATTGGATGCCAAGGGCTGCGAGCAATCATTGGGTTTGCTAGAAGGACAAAGTTTCTGGAGTTTCCTCTATGATGTTTTCGTAGGTATTCGTTTCCATCGTCATTAATCCATGGCAATAAGGATGAGAATCTAATGGAAGTAGAAACTTGGAGCTGACAAAATTCTTTCTGTCTCATTTCAATCCCTATATTTGATAATATGGGGATTTATTGATTATTGACAATTGTTAATTTATTTATATAACAGTCAAACTATCAACTATGGTATAACAGTTTTTTTCCCTTTGTCGTATAA
>JH610641.1 GCA_000252485.1 Prochloron didemni P4-Papua_New_Guinea
AAAACTATCAACTATCAACTCGACCGAATCTGAAAATTGACAACAAGCTAAAACCTAAGAGGGATAAGGCTTTTGCAAGTTTCTGCCATTTTTTTGCGGAGACGTTCGCCAATTCTTAAATTTTGAATTTTGAATTTTGAATTTTGAATTCGACCTCAGGAGCTATCAACTATCAACTATCAAGGCTTTTTCAAATTCTCGAAAAACTTTTAAATCTTTTTTCCTATCTAAAACAGCAAACACTACTTTCTCAAAAGCATTTTTAAAGAGAGGATTTTCCAAAAGCTGCTCTCGGAAAAGGGATGCTATTTCTGCAGGATTATTCTGGAAAACGCCGCATCCCCAGGCTCCTAATATGAGAACTGGATGCTGGTGAATAACACAAAGAGAAAGCAGCTTTTCAATTCTTCCTCCCATTACTTCTGAGATATTCTCTATTTTCTCTGGTTCTCTCCGTTCTATTACTCCCCGATTTACTGCAGGAGCAGTAACGAAACTTAAACTATAGGGATTGGTTAATAAACCATCTCGCTCATCTCTAAATACTGGCACGGATGGAGAATAAATCAGGCGATCGCTATAAAAACAAGATTTAGAATTCCTATGTGCTTGGTAGTATTCTTTCATCTGGGCGATACAAGGATAAAGTCCCGATGCTCGAGCAAGACTTTCTTCCTGGGCTTGACTGCCTCCGAGAAAACCGCCACCGGGATTTTTAGCGGAAGCAAAGTTCAAACACAGCACTTTTTCTCTTCCTTCTTGGATTACTAAATTTTCTGCTGCCGCTAAACTGGTTTGGTTGATTACTTGCAACTCAGTTTTGTAGTTTAAAGTAGGAATTAATTTATCTCTTGTGGAGAAGACTTCATGGAAATCTTCCGGTTGGTAGAGGATGGTATTTTCTTTTGCTTGAGTCAGAGATTCAGCGATGGAAACAAAACTATTTTCCCTATTTTGGTAGCCACCTTCCTCTAATATTTTCAGGGTTTCTGCCGCAATTTCAGCTCTTTTACTGCGATTCATGTTTGTTGTTTGTTATTTGTTGTTTGTTGTTTGTTGTTGGTTAACTGGTTTATCCCCCTAAATCCCCCCTTCGGCGACCCTCTGGGCAAGCCTTGTCAAAGGGGGACTTTCCAGTGCGTTC
>JH610642.1 GCA_000252485.1 Prochloron didemni P4-Papua_New_Guinea
CTACTTCCGGACGGTGAGCTGAGATTTTTCAATCCATCAACTCAAGAGTATTTACGCAGTCCTGAAGAGTCCGAAGGGGAGCGAATACAAGAACGGGAACGGGCTGGACAGGAACGGAAACGAGCTGAACAGGAACGGCAACGAGCCGAACAGGAACGGCAACGAGCCGATCTTTCTCAAGAGAGAGCAGAAAGGGAACGGGAACGAACCAAGCAGGAACGGGAACGAGCTGAACGGGAACGACTTGAAAAAGAACAAGAACGGGAACGGGCCGATCTCTCTCAAGAGAGAGCAGAAAGGGAACGGGAACGAGCTGACCGCCTTGCAGCAAGACTAAGAGAACTGGGAATCGATCCTCAGGATCTTGATTAAATCCAATGGGGAAACAGTGATAAGAGAAATTTAATTTAATTTTGTATTAGAACTTGTTTTCCCTATTAATACAAATGAATATAAAGATAATAATTTCTATTCCGCTGCAGTCAAAGACAGATTAAAAATCATGACCCTTGCACCCCTAGAAACCCCAATAGTTTACCCCGAACCGGACGGCTCCCCTATGGCAGAAAGTGACCACACGAGAGAATATCTCATTTATTGCGTTGAAGCCCTAAAGTTCTATTTCAAAAAATCTCGGATATCTACGTTTCCGGCAATCTATGGCTATCTTACCAAGAAGGAGTTCCCGATGCAGTGGTGTGTCCCGACGTGTTTGTGGTTTTTGGTGTAGAAAATCGTCCTCGCAGAAGTTACAAGGTTTGGCTCGAAAATGGCAAAACACCGGACTGGGTTTAATTCGTGACTTCTAAGAGTACCCAACATAAGGACGAACAGGAAAAACCCATTACTTACGCTCAAATGGGTGTATCGGAATATTTCCAATACGACCCCACAGGAGATTATCTAACTCCTACACTGAAGGGACGGCGTTTAGTACAAGGTCGTTACCAACTGCTGACCCCCAATCATCTGAAAGATGGCACTCTTGTTTTCTTTTCAATTGTGTTGGGATTGGAGATGAGGCTACTTCCAGACGGTAGGCTGCGGTTTTTCAATCCATCAACTCAAGAGTATTTACGCAGTCCTGAAGAGTCCGAACAAGAACGAATACAAGAACGACTTGAAAAAGAACAAGAACGGGAACGACTTGAAAAAGAACAAGAACGGGAACGAGCCGGACAGGAACGGAAACGAGCCGAACAGGAACGGGAACGAGCAGATCGCCTTGCAGCAAAATTGAAAGAACTAGGAATCAATCCTGAGGATCTTGATTAAATCCAATGGGGAAACAGTAATAAGAGAAATTTAATTTAATTTAATTTTGTCGATTAACTTGTTTTCCCTATTGATACAGAAGTAAATCTTGTTAATTTCAAGCAACTAAACAAATCTGCTGCTGTAATTTGCCAATGTCCTAAAACTTCAAGAACTGGTAAAATATCTTTATCTATAGCAATGAGCAATGAACACTCTCGCGTAGCGGCCCCAGAGGGTCGTCGAAGGGCAGTGCAGGCAATTAACAATGAACACTCTCGCGTAGCGGCCCCAGAGGGTCGTCGAAGGGCAGTGCAGGCAATTAAGAGGTTGATAAGAAAAATGCGCCTTTCGCTTGATACAAAGGTGATACAGCCGTGCAGTATCTTTGTCTAAAAAATGTAGCATGTAAAGACACCAGCGCGAAGCGCTATAACTTCACTGAAGGTAACTTTCCTGGTTGAAAAATCATTACCGATTTATCCCCTGGATCGATAAACCAACCCAGTTGAGTACCCCGCTCTAAACAAAGAATAATTTTTTGAATTGTTCGATTGGGCGATTGGTCTGGGGAGAGAATTTCAATAATCCAATCAGGGGCAATTGTAAACCGATTTGTGATTTCTCCTGACTCATCCACGGGAATACGTGACCATTCAAAAACTGCTATATCTGGAACAATAGAATTTTCTGCAAAAGTGCATCTTAACTCAGTAAACCCATAAGCTAACTGCTGGGGGACTGCAACTTGATTAATCGCTGTAGATAAACTGGTTTGAATAATACTGTGTTTTCCTTGTGGCATTGGTTTTTCGTAGATGCGACCTTGAAGAAACTCTTTGGCAGGTTTTGTTTCTGATAACTGCAAAAATTCTTCTAAAGAAATTGAAGTAGAAAGTTCTAGAGATGCGACCATATGAGTTATTTCTTGATTCTCTTATTTAAATCGGCTAGCTATAAATCATATCTCTTTATTCTAGCACTATATTCGATCGCACAGAGGAGTAGAGATAATATCTGGACTTACGCAGAAACCGGGTTTCTGAACCAAAACTCTGGGTTTTGCCATTTTATCCTGACGAGAAACCCGGTTTCTAGAGCACACAGAGGCGCAGAGATAATATGTAGGGTTGACATCGCCCACCATATACTTCATGCTGCTGGGATATAAGTCAATTATAACTGATGGTAAAATAATAAAGCAAACAATCCAAATAAGCAAAATATGACTACTGAAGATACTTGTTGCAGCATTTATCCTTATTTCCAAGTCCAAGAAGGAAAATTAGATGCTTTTAAAGATTTGTGCGATCGCTTTGTGGAAAGAACAGCCAAAGAAGAAAAATGTCTTTACTATGGCTTTAGTTTTAACCAACTAGAAGTACATTGTCGTGAAGGCTATCAAGACGCGGAAGGATTGCTCTTCCATCTGGAAAATGTAGGAGACTTGCTGAAGGAATCTCTCACTTTGGCTGAGTTAGTGCGCCTGGAAATTCACGGACCTGGTGAAGAGTTAGCTAAATTGCGCCAACCATTAGAATCTTTAAATCCTCAGTTTTTTACTCTGGAATATGGATTTCGGCGATAAAATTTAAATTACAGCACTACGCATTTAGGTTAGGACATTAATAAAGCCTGAAACCTAGTCATAGCCGTCTTTATGAATTTTGAATTTTGAATTTTGAATTGCGCGTAGCGCTATAATGGTGCGTTGAGGGAAGTGGAAACGCACCACCAACAACAATGTCGAAAATAACGACGCTCTAACTAGAGAAACAAAAAAAATAAGCAAATAAAAATTATTTTTCCTAATCCCTAGCCATTTTTGAATCGGAGATGTACAATAAATAGAGAGAGCAACAACTAAAGTCTCTTCCTCTTTATTTTAGGAGATTCAAGACCGCAGGAAACGAAAAGAAAATAAAATTTATCTGAAGCCTCAAATTAAACTATATTCTTGCCTTTTCCCTTTGGGATACAATTGCCATATGCTCTGTGAATACGCTACTGAAAGATCCATAGAACCAACTGTAATTCAACCCCTACCCCAAGATGTAATCAAAACCATCGCCGCCGGAGAGGTAATAGATTCTTTGGCCGCAGTGGTGCGAGAACTGGTGGAAAATTCTCTCGATGCAGGAGCCACTAGAATCGCCATAGCTCTCTTTCCCGACTCTTGGCGGGTTCAAGTGGCAGATAACGGTACGGGTATGACCTTGGGAGATTTGCAAGTTTGCGCCAACGAACACAGCACCAGCAAAATTCGTTCTAAAGAAGATTTGCACAAAATAACTACTCTGGGATTTCGAGGAGAAGCCCTCCACAGTTTGGCACAAGTGGCAGATTTAGACTTGAAATCCCGTTTTGGTGCCAGCAGTAGGGAAGGCTGGCATCTAGTTTATAGAGAAGGGAAAGTAGTTACAGAAGAACCGGTGGCCATTGCTCCTGGAACTATCGTCACTGTGTCCAATCTCTTTGGCAATTGGCCTGTACGCCGCAAAGGTTTGCCTTCTATCTCCCAACAGCTAAAAGCAATTCAAACTACTATCAACCATATAGCCCTCTGTCATCGGAGGGTTACTTGGCAAGTAGAGTGTAAAGAGCGTCCTTGGTTGAAAAGAAGTGCCAGTTTTGCCACCACAGGTATTTTACCCCAAATTCTCAAGCAAGTGCGGCAAAGCGATTTGCAATTGCTACAAGAAAAAATAACCCAGCCTTCGGGATTATCAGATTTGGAATTAGTCATAGGATTGCCCGATCGCTGCCATCGACACAAGGCAGATTGGATTAAAGTGGCAGTTAACGGAAGAGTAGTGCGATCGCCTCAATTAGAACAAACCATTGTGGCCGCATTTTCCAGGACATTACCCCGCGATCGCTATCCCGTTTGTTTCCTCCATTTGCGTCTCAATCCCAGTCAAATAGATTGGAATCGCCATCCAGCTAAAATAGAAGTTTACTTGCAGGAATTAGAATTTTGGCAAGAACAAGTGAGCCAAGCCATTGAGAAAGCTTTAAGAATAAGTCCAGCTAACCTTCCAGAAGTAGAAAATCGACGTTTGACCCAATTACTCAAAGCTGCAGAAAATAAAGCAGTTTACAATCTGAGCGATAAGTTACCAGCACTATCTGCAGAAAAGCAGAAAACAACAACTAATCTAGACCTTGATTCCAAAGAATTACGAGCCATTGCCCAAGTGCGCAATACTTATATTGTAGCAGAACATGCTACAGGCATTTGGTTGATAGAACAGCATATCGCTCACGAACGGGTTTTATACGAACAACTGCAAGATAACTGGCAGTTAGTAGCCTTAGAAACTCCCATAGTTCTGAGTAAATTAATAACAAGCCAATTAGAACAGTTAGTTAGGTTAGGTTTAGAAGTAGAATGCTTCGGGGAAAATTTTTGGGCAGTGCGCACAGTTCCCGCAATGTTCAAACAAAGAGACGATCTGGACTCTGCACTGATAGAATTGAGTTTAGGGGGAGACCTAGAAACAGCACAAGTGGCGATCGCTTGTCGCAGTGCTATCCGTAACGGAACCCCTCTAGATTTGACTCAAATGCAGCGGTTATTAGACCAATGGAAGAATACCCGCAATCCTCGTACTTGTCCTCACGGACGACCCATTTATTTATCCTTAGAAGAATCAGCTCTAGCTCGTTTTTTCCGGCGACATTGGGTAATTGGCAAAAGCCACGGCATTTAATCAATTAACAATTAACAATTAACAATTAACAATTTATTAATAAATA
This sequence comes from Prochloron didemni P4-Papua_New_Guinea, assembly GCA_000252485.1. Taxonomy (GTDB): domain Bacteria; phylum Cyanobacteriota; class Cyanobacteriia; order Cyanobacteriales; family Prochloraceae; genus Prochloron; species Prochloron didemni. The sequence goes on from JH610642.1 coordinate 5,014, forward strand.
ATTAACCAACAGCTGCCATACCGCAGTTCGACTTGACGATCGCTGGCGAGCGCTCAGTGGCCGGGAAGTCCAACTGCAGTAGCCGCTCCAGTCGAAGTACAATAACAAACAACAAACAACAAACAACAAACAACAATTAAGTGAGGGAGACTAAAAATGAGCTTGTGTAGACTTACTTACTGTAGCAGTGCTATTCCCAATTTAGAATATCCAGATCTCAAAGATATTATGGAAAAATCCCAAAAAAATAATAGCTCTTTGGGAATTACAGGAATGCTTTGCTATGGGAATTCCATGTTTCTGCAAATACTGGAAGGAGATAGAAAACGTATCAGCAATACATATGCTAGAATAGCAAAAGATCAACGACATTTTGATGCGCAAATAATCGAATGTTCCGAAATTGAACATCGATTATTTGCTGAATGGTCCATGAAAGTATCCCAATTAGGAAACTACGCATCGGAAAAAATTAAAAAGCTCAATTTAAAATATTCCAGTTCTTCTACATTTTCTCCAATTGTCATGAATAGTCAACAATGTCTTAATTTTCTCATAGAGTTAAATTCTTTTTCTAATTAATCTAGTAGCGTGGCAAACCTAATGAGAGTGGAATAGATTTCGGTTCACAACCCAGAATCAAGCCACAGGATAGAGTAATTATAGCAGTTGACAGTTGATAGTGGACAGTTGATAGTTATACAGCAACCTGTCGGTTGCTCTCACTCAACACTAAACACGTTCATAGGCTGGATACATAGATGTACCTCATGAGTTTAAGAAACGCTATATATTTTACTCAGGTGTGCCACGGCACAACAACCAACAACCACAGGCAATTCGCCCGTGCCACCAACAAACAACAAACAACAAACAACAAACAACAAACTATGAAAATAGTTTTTTTTGGAACACCTCAATTTGCAGTTGCTAGCTTACAAAGGTTATTAAAAGAACCAAAATTTGAAGTAATTGCCATTGTCACTCAACCAGATAAACCAAGAGGTCGAGGCAAAAAATTAATCCCTTCACCAGTTAAACAAGTCGCCTTAGAACACCAATTACCAATTTGGCAACCATCCAAAATAAAAAAAGACAGCACAACTATCCAGAAACTAAAACAAACAGCAGCAGATGTTTTTGTAGTGGTTGCCTACGGACAAATTCTTTCCGCAGAAATTCTCGCTTTACCCAAGTTTGGTTGTATCAACGTTCATGGATCTATTCTTCCCCAATATCGCGGTGCAGCTCCCATACAATGGAGTCTCTATAACGGCGACCAAGAAACGGGAATTACCACCATGTTAATGGATAAAGGAATGGATACGGGAGCAATGTTGCTCAAAGCTTTTACTCCTATTGGCTTATTAGAAAATGCTTTGGAATTAGGAACAAGACTGAGTACAATGGGAGCGGAGTTAATAGTCGAAACTTTGCTTAAACTTCAGGAAGGAAAAATTGAACCTGTTGCTCAAGATTCATCCCAAGCAACTTACGCCAAACTAATTGAAAAATCAGATTATACTTTAGATTGGACTAGTTCTGCTTTTGCCCTTCACAATCAAATTAGAGCCTTTCATCCCAACTGCAGCGCATCATTTAGGGGCAAAACCCTAAAAGTTCTGGCTACAATACCTCTAGGAGAAGTTTACTGGTCTGACCTTCCCCCAGAATTAAAAATCTTAGAACAACAAAGCGATAAATTATCTGCCCTTTCTGGCAGTCCCGGAGAAGTAATTAGTATTGTTAAAAAAATCGGATTTATCGTCCAAACTGGAGACGGAATGTTGCTGTTGCGGGAAGTACAACTAGCTGGGAAGCGTCCTCAGTTGGCTTGGGATTTTGTCAATGGCATGCGCCTGGAACTGGGGGAAATAATTGAAAATGGTTAATACAGCAAAAGGTAAAAGCCAATAGATTAGCTCCCCTCTTGAGAAAAAGGGGGTTGGGGGGGATTCTTTATCGGCTCATAAAAGCCACAGCCTTCACAAGGTCCTTGAGGGTTTACCGCACAGCGCAGTATTTCCGAGCGAGCATTATAACTACAGCTACTATCGCCAATGACCCATTTTCCGTCAATACAACTTCTTTCAGCAGGTCTTTCCGCTCGTTGAACGTGGAGGGAAATTTGGCGCAAACAATAGCCACCAACCTTATATTGATAGTGGTGGTGGCGTTCTAAAACAGCGTAAGTTTTCCCTTCTACATCGATATAGTTCCCCGGTTGAGGCATCCAATTAAGTTGTATTTTGCCTAGAGACTGACGCGGGTGCGTCAGAATTAACTCTGTGGGTAGAGATTCTTGCTCCATCTTCTGTGAATGTGTTTTGGACTACATGGGAAAATACTAGCGCGATCGCCCAGTTGACTTTAGCCATCTCCCGATCTTCTTTAGAATTCTTTTACTTCCTTATCCCTGGGCCAGGTTTTCCACATGATATAATTTTTTATAAATCCTTTATATATAAACTCATGGTAAGTAGAGCAGAACTAGGAAAGAGTTTAAACTTAAAAGTCGATTTAATCCCCAGATCCAATAGGAACAGACCAGGAACGCCAATCAGGCCAAGATATATAACCATTCACAATACAGATAATACAAACATCACCGCCACTGCTCTCCGTCATGCCAGATATTTAAAGAATGACCCAAGAGTTTCTTGGCACTATACCGTTGACGACAAACTTTGTGTCAAACATTTACCAATCAACGAAATAGGCTGGCATTCAGGATCTCCAATCGGTAACAGGCAAAGTATTGGCATTGAAATTTGCATGTATCGAGGAATCAATCAAAAAGCTGCCAATAAGAGAGCTGCCACCTTAGCTGCTATTTTATTATACGACCTCAATCTCCCTACTAATAGATTGGTGACCCATTATTATTGGACTCGTAAAAATTGTCCTAGACTGTTGCTGGATAATGGAAAACCTGGCCCAAAATGGAATCAATTTCGCCAGATGACTTACGATATCTACAACAGTATAGGACGACGCAGTCTTTTTAAATTCTTTTAGAAGTTAAAACTTATCTAATATAAAATCTGAAAAAGAATGCTACAGATACATTAGTGAATGATTTCAGCCCAGAAACCGGGTTTCTCCTATTATTTTAAGGATTAATGCTAAAATTTTGGAAAGAAACCCGGTTTCTCAACCCACGGGATAACCTCAATCTATACTATGATGCAATAAACTATTTGTAGCAAACAAACATTTTAGGATTTGATATAAGTTGCTATAAATCTCTAGTAGAAGTCTCATCAAATTCATCTTCTGGAACTTCCTCATTATCCACCTCCACTCCATGACCTTGAGCGACAAAACCATTATTGTTAACTAGATCCTCGACCTTAATCAAAACACTAGCTTTCTTCAAGGCTTCCAGACGATTATTAATCCGATTATGAGGTGGCAAAAGATGGAGAATCTGTAAGCGTCGCAGCCTTGCTTTTACCCGACCGCTAGCACCCACAAGGAATACTTCTCTTCGTTTTTCGCAAGCCTCTTTAACCATAGTTTCAATTGCCAAAGAAGCAGTAACTCCTAAGAGAGGTACGTCGCTCAAATCCAAAATAAGAATGTCGAAATTCTTGACAATACTCATTTGTTGAGAAATAGCTTTAGCAGCGCCAAAACTCATCGGTCCTCCCAGACGGAACAATAAGATCTGACCGCGAGCCTGCTTCAATAACCGTTTTTCTTCAGAGTTCAAAGCCATTTCATCCGTAGGCTCTGTAATAGCTTTAACCTTATCTATTTGCAAATCGCTCAGACTTTTAACAGTTAAAAGATTAGCAACAAAAACTCCCACTGCCACAGCAACAATCAAATCCACAAATACAGTCAAGAACAAGACCGCGTACATCAATCCTGCTGCTTTCCAAGATATACGATGAGCCCGTTTTAGAAAACTCCAATCAATAATATCAATACCTACTTTGATTAAAATACCTGCCAAAACTGCATTGGGAATATTGGCGGTGAAACTTCCAGCTCGCAGCACAATAATCAGCAAGATAACTGCATGAATTATACCAGAGATAGGAGTTTTTCCCCCAGCATTAACATTGATTACTGTGCGCATAGTAGCCCCTGCACCAGGCAGTCCACCAAATAAACCAGCGATGGTATTACCAATACCCTGACCAATTAATTCCCGATCTGAGTCGTGCTGAGTGCGAGTAATATTATCCGCCACAAGAGAAGTTAATAGAGAGTCAATTGAACCTAAAGTAGCTAGGGTTAAGCCATAGCCAATCATATTCTTTATTTGGTTTAACTCAAAGTAAGGCCAACGAAACTGAGGGAGTCCAGTTGGTATTTCACCAATGGTGTTCAGATCGCTATTGGGCAGTAAATAAACTGAGATTAAAGTACAAACTATTAATGCCAGCAAAGGGGATGGAATATAAGAATTAAACTTACGGGGCCAGAAAAAAACAATCCCCAATGTGAGAATTGCCAAACCAGTTGCTGTTGGATTAGGATTTGCTAAAATGGTTGGTAAATTGGCAATGGAATCTACTACACTGCCACCACCAGGATGGCCAAAGAAGGGGGCAATCTGCAAAATGATAATAATCGCCCCAATACCAGACATGAAACCGGATATAACCGTATAAGGCATTAGGGTGATATATTTACCCAGCCGCAGCATGCCAAAGACAATCTGAAATATGCCTCCCAGCATGATAATGGTAAAACCCATGGCCATACCCTGCTCCGGGTTTTTAGCGACAGTTGCTGTAAAAACCGTCGCTATGACCACAGTCATAGGACCAGTGGGACCGGAAATCTGAGATGGAGTGCCCCCAAAAAGAGCAGCAAAGAAGCCTACAAAAATAGCGCCGTAAAGACCAGCAATTGCTCCTGCACCAGAAGATACGCCAAAAGCCAGTGCCAAAGGCAAAGCAACTATAGCAGCAGTCACACCCCCAAATATATCGCCCCGCAGGTTCTGGGTGTTTAAACCATTAATAAGTCTCATGGGTTATAATAATGAGCAATAAACAATTAACAATTAACAAGTGGCGAGTTTTCTTTTTATTTTCCCCCCAGGAGTATTTTAGCTACAGGTCGATATAAACTTTTAAAAAAATTAGAATCTCTGGGTATTTTATATTTTATTGTTACAATATCAGTTAAAATAATTGTTAAATTTTGTGTATCGTTATAAATAAAACTTAACAATTAGATAATTTATATAATTTTAGACTCAAAGAAGATTCTAGAAAAAAGACAATTTATTTTTGCTAGATATGAAATTGTTAATTTCTACAAGAATGAATAATTATCTGACTCTCTGACAACTTAGAGCAAAACCCTTGCTGATTGGATTTTTTCGCATTTGCGTGGTATCAGAAAAGAACTACCCAAACATAATTTTGATGTCAACAAAGCAGCAGATAAAGCTTGTCAGTATTTGTAAATACACCAGCGCGAAGCGCTATACTTGATTTTTTTGTGGTTTATTTTGATTTAGTTATGCATTATAAACATTTAATAATTAATTAATGGAAAATTTGCTACGTTTGCTCCTAGTATCTTTAGTTTTTCACATAAATGAGAATAGCCACGATAAGCATGATCGATCCCACTAACTTTCGAGGCATCGTCTACTGACAAAGCTGCGATGATCAGCGTCATTGCAGCACGTAAATCATTTCCTGTTAAATCAACTTGCCCTTTTAACCGAGGAACACCTGTTATATAAAATAAATTACTTCCTTCAACAATGTTAATAGAAGCTCCCATCTTGCTTAATTCTCCTAGATAATGAGTTCTATTGTCTTTTGTATAATCTTTAAATGTTAATTGCTGTCCGAATAGCTTGGTCGCTAGTACAGCGAAAAAAGGAAGCAAATCGGTATTGATTCTTTGAGTCTTTTCCATTCCAGAGATATCACCAAAATCTGATACAAGAGGATAATCTATTTGAGACGGAAAACCCACTTTAAATTTAAGTGCGTTGACGTTATTTTTGGTACAAGTAGATATATTAACCCCCATTTTTTTTAGAGCTTCCAATTCTCCATCGTAGTCCTTTTCTCGATAGTCTACTACTGTGATTTCGCTATTAGTTAATCCCGCTAATACGCCGAAAGTTACGGGGAACATTCGATCTGGGGGAATCGTGTACTCTAGTGGCAGGTGGGGATTTTTGTAATCACAGGAAATTCGACCTTGAATTTTTACATAAGATAGGGAAGATTTTTCCTCAAACTTAAGCTCAATTGGTACTCCCATTTGCTCTATAAAAGTCGCTACGTCTTGGACTTCTTGCTCGACTGGTATATTAGAGATTTTGATGTCTCCTCCAATTGAAGCAGCGTAAACCATAGCCATTACCGTAGGAGTTACTCTAGGATCTTTGAGAACAATTTCTTTAATGACTTCACTTTTGCAGGGAGCTTGGGCGATGATATAATCTCCCTTCTCCTCAACCTGCACTCCAAGTTCAGATAAAACCCATAAGTACTGCTCTATCGACCTCTTGCCAATGCGATCGCCTCCTGGATAAGTTATTTTTACATAATCATTTCTTCCTACCATTGGTGCTAAAAACCTGATGGAGTTTCTGACGCTTTTAACCAAAGCGTCGCTTGGGTGATTATTGGTAATTGATGCTAGTTTGAATTCCATGATTTCTAACTGATCGTCATACCAAACCTCCGCTCCAATATCTTTTAACAAAGCGGCGTACACATAGTTGTCCAAAATGGGCGGAACATTTCGTAGTATAACTTTCCTCTTTGTCAATAGTCCTGCTGCCAGAATACCGGCAAAAGTGTGCTTACTACCAGGAGACTTTACGACTCCTCTTAGGGGATAACCGCCATTAATTATCAATTTTGCATTTTTCAAATGTTGAGACTTATTAAAAAATACTTTTGCATAATCTTTTGTTATTGATGGATTGTGCATCGGAATTTTCATCAAAGCACCGTAAGGTGATTTGGTGAAGAATTTCACCTTTCCATCCGATTCTAAAATTGAGCCATCGGCTGATACGGTTTTTAAAGCATTAATAAAAAAATTATGATATAATTTCAAAACAATGTTACTTCTACTAATTTTATTATTGAAACTATCAAGTACGCTGTACGCACGACCAACAAGGTCTAGAAAACTTTCACCTTCTTCAAATTTTGCAGTAGCATTTGAAGCGCGTATTCTATCCCATATCTCTCGCTCTAGCGGTGAAACTTCATCATAATGTTTATTTTCACAAATCCCACCATGTTGCTCATAAGTTCCACTGTCTATAGAAACACTGATGTTTATACCCGTTTCATATTCTATCACTTTACTAAAGGCAACTGCTGTGTCATAAGCACGACTTAATGGGCTAGAAATAATATGTAAATAACCATCAGCTAAGAATTTTACCAACAAATTTTTTTGATTTGAAAAATGGTTCCTTAAGAGAAAACCATAGTAATCTTTTGCGCTTTCTATTGCTTGGAGCTTAGATTGCTCAGACAGCTTATTAATATCTTCATCAGAAACTCCTTGCCAAAATCTTTGAGGGAATTTTTCATTCACTATTGTAGATTGGTGTCTGATAGCAAATAGATGGAATATTGGTCTAATTATAAACCCTCTACAGTACAAGGAATCAGTAAAGGGATCGAGAAAGAAATTACTATTTATTTTGGTTATCTCAGGAAATTTATTCATGTTATTGAATTTGACTAATTTCAACACGTTGACCATTGGAAAGCAAAGCTGCTTCATAAACAGACATGACATCTCGGGCAAATTCCAAAGTTCCCAGATTTGGCATATTACCTGTTAATACACAATTGCAAAAGTGCAGCAATTCATTATAGAAACCCTGGGAAAATACTGCTTTATTTTCTAATGTAGCTAATCCGTTTTGTGGTTCCCAAACTAGGGAGCTTTCAGCCGTGGTATAATCAGTGGTTTTTACATAATCAATATTGCCCCTATGAACGCTTACTTTACGAGAGTCATCAATTATAATGTGATAATTCTGACAATGCCTAAAACTTGAAACAATTACTAGGATTGACTGACAGCAAAAAGTCAGGTCATTTATCCCATAGCTGGAGGTAAAGTAGGCTGAAGCTCTTTGGTGACAGGCATTATAAAAAAAGCTCTGTATTGTCCAGCGATTTAGAATCACGATTTAGAATTTAGCATTTTTAGTCATAGGCTCCTATAACTTTTTGATCGAAATCAATTATCGAACCTGTTACCATTGTAGCTTCATCACTTAATAAAAATGCCACCATTTTTGCAACATCAATGGGCTTTAGAAGACGACCAAACGGTTGAGAAGATTCTGCTTGTTTGAGCCAATCGTTAGATTTTCCCATCATCCTTTGAACTTTATTTTCATTTGGGGTATCCATCCATCCGATATTTAAACCGTTTACTCTAATTCTCTCATACCTTAAAGCATGAGCAACATTTTTTGTAAAAACAGCTAATGCTCCTTTAGAAGAACAATAAGCTGTCAAGTAGGGTTGTCCACCATGACTTGATATAGATATTATATTTACAATACTACCAGCTATTTGCTCTCTTCTCATAACTCTTACCACTTCTTGTGTTAAAATAAAAGGCGCTCGCACATTAATCGCAAACAGGGTATCCCATAGCTCTACAGTAGTATCATCCAAGTAACCTCTATCACTAATACCGGCAGCATTAACCAAGCCATGTATTTTACCAAAAATAGAGTCACACACAGCAACTACTTTTCGACAATCAGACTCCTGGCTCAAATCAGCTTGAATATATTTTCCCTCGCAGACGTAATCTTTGATCTCCTGACTAACCTGTTCGCCATTCTCTTTATTCCTTCCGCATATAACAATACCCGCTGCACCTTGTTCTGCTAAATAATTAGCGATGCCTCTACCTAAACCTTGAGTACCTCCTGTGACAATAAACACTTTCTGGTTGAATCGTTTTGAATTCATGATTAACCTCTCGGGAAAACGGAAACC
>JH610643.1 GCA_000252485.1 Prochloron didemni P4-Papua_New_Guinea
GNGAGGGGGGAGCTGTTTAACAACAAGCGACAGAGCCATAAACTAGCGACGCATTCGTGGGTGTCATCACTCAAAAAACGTAGCCCACTAATGGGCTTAGACTGGTCAGCTATCCTAGGAGGGAGGCACGAAGCCCCGCATCTTCAGAGCGGGGTGCTGACATTACTCTTTTAGTATTTTATTTTTTTATTTATCCATTCTTCAAGCAAAGAATATTGCTTGAAGAAATCGTGTATAACATTTGTTTCCTCTGACATTTCCGGACATTTAAAAAAGACTGCTAGATGCTCTAATAAACCGCCTTCTCGCATCCTTATCGAAATTGTCATCAGTCTGACCATATCTAGTATTAGAGGTGCAGCCAAGATACTGTCTCGATAAAGCCCGTTAATCTTAATTTGCATAGAATACCCCAAAAAACCTTGCAAATCTATGTTATCCCATGATTCTTTATTGTCACGGCGAGGAGGATAGTGGTGAATATGAACTTGATGATTATCAACTTCATAGCCTAGTATCTCATCCAAACAAGCTAATTTGCTCATAGCTTTAGTTTGGAAAGCATCTTTTTCAGATAACGCTTCACCATCTCGATTTCCTAATATATTAGTGCTATACCAACCATGTATGTGTAATTGACGCATATTTAAAGCCGAAGCTAGCACCGTTTTTAAGAAAGTTTGTCCAGTTTTACCGTCCCGACCTGCTAATGGCACACCCTTTTCTTTTGCTAATGTAACTATAGCTGGGATTGCTGATAAGTTTGGGGTGAAATTTATGTAGCCGGCTGATTCTAAGACAGCAGCGCAAGCATACTTCATAGAGGAGGTAACAGAGTCATAACCCTGACAACATGATTCTTGAAACTCACCTAAAGAATCATAGGTTTCTGACCACACTGGAGTAGGTTGGGTAGAGATGCAGTTTACTACTACTATGCAGTTTAACTGGTTTTTTTCCCGGAATTTCCGAATATCAGAGCGTATTCCTTCGATTTCTTGCCCCCATTCCCCCTTGTTAGCTGCGCGAGATACTAGCATAGAGCGTTGATTTAAAACATCAGCAGATACTTTTTCAATATCTTTTTCTGATAAAACTTCGTGATGACGCAAACTCTCTTCTATAGTAGAGCTACGAATATCCCATCCGCCAAACACCAAGTCACTCAGTAAAGGTAGTTCCAATCGTTCAGCAATACTTCTTCGATCCCCTTTGATAGGTGACTCGCAGAGTAAGCCGTATTTCGAGCTAACCCCTTGCTTGATTAAATCAGTACCTGCAATAACAGTAGACGCTATTGCACCTGCGTGACCTGCAAATAAAATTCCTATCCTTTTTGTCATATTTAATTGCGCTATAGAAATTGAACAAGATATTTGGATTCAATTAAACAGCTTTTAGTCCTCATAAAAAACCTGATTATCAACGAGGACACAAAGCTGTAACCCTTATCCAATCTAGTTTGTAGACTAAGAGGTGTAATTTTAAGTACTATACCTCTCGTCCAGAAAACTAGAAAATGGCTCCTAACATCAATCTTCTTCATCAACATTGTCATCATCTTCATTCAGACTCAAAACCTCCTCATCAGGATGACCGCCATTAGGGATCGAGGAATAAGAATACCCATAAGTATCCTCTAAAGAATCTTCCACTGTATAAGTCCTCGCAGAAAGGTCATCCAGCACTACATCGGTTCCGGCGAGGGTAGACGAACCGCCGTATTTGGATTCTTCCTCCATGCTCATGGAGCCAAAAGGGGGATAAGCAACATCGCCATTCAAATCATCGACATTCGTAGCACCGCTTTGCGAATCTCGTAGAGACCCCTCGGTGGAACCATCTTGATTGTATATCTGTCCATTATTTGCAGCGATATAACCCATATCGCCCATATCATCATTTCCTTCACCATCAGCATGGGCATTATAACCAGTTCCAGCAGGAATTAAACGACCAATAATCACATTTTCCTTTAAACCCCTCAACCAATCTGATTTGCCTTCTATGGCTGCCTCCGTCAGCACCCGAGTTGTTTCTTGGAAAGAAGCTGCCGAAATAAAGCTATCCGTATTTAAAGATGCTTTCGTAATCCCCAATAAAATTGGCGTATAGCGAGCGGTCGCGCCTCCCGTAATAGCCATCGCTTCGTTGACCTGCTCAATTTGGCGCAATTCCACCAACTCTCCAGGGAGCATAGTAGTATCGCCTCCATCATCCATTCTTACTTTACAGGTCATCTGACGAACGATGGTTTCGATATGCTTGTCCGATATATCTATACCCTGACTTTGATATACCGACTGCACCTGATCCACCAGAAATTTTTGCGCTTCTTTCATTGCTGCCAGCGTCGCTTCATAAACTCCTAAATCGTCTAAATAGTAATTGAAGAAAACTTCTAAAATCTCGTGAGGATTAGAGGGCCCATCCGTTAGCTGTTCTCCAACATCAACCTGCTGACCGTCAACAACCATGGTATTTTGCCCCATATTCAAGGGATACTCGCTAATGGTTCCATCACGACTGATTACTTTCACCAATTTGGATTCATCTGCTAGCTGTTCTATTTGACACACTCCAGGACGGCGATTGAGTAAGCAAGCTTCTTTTGGTTTCCTTGCTTCTAACAATTCCTCAATCCGGGGCAAACCCTGAATAATATCCCCTGTTTTGGCTCGCTCGAACACTAGCAAGACTAAATTATCTCCCCGCTGCACCAAATCTTCATTATCGATGTGCAATATTGCTCCGGCGGATACTCGGTAAGGACGAGCTAGTCTCAATGTTACCTGCTGCTCATCTTTTCCAGACTTGACCTGGACTACCTGACCGGATTCCTTAGCGTAATAGCCAGGAGCAATCTGGGTTCCAGCTACTATTAAATCTCCCTCTTGTACCAACGGGGTGCTATCAATTTTCTCCACTAGCTTATCGGTATCCCGGACGATTAAAATCCGACGCACTGCTGAGGCTCCTGAACGAATCCCTCGCACCAATCCAGCTTCCTTGCATTTTATTTCTGTGCGGGCTACTACCGCTCCTGGGGGAATTTCTTGTCCGTCTTCTACTAACAGTCGGGTTTGAATGTTGCCTCCTAGGGGATCTCCATCGGAATCTCGGCGCAAAACTAAGGATTCCAAAATGACTAACTGCAAGGAATGAAGGGATTCTTCTTCTGAGTCTGTAGTGGTTCCAGGCTGTGAGACAAAACCATTTAAAATTTGTAGTTCGATATCTGCACTAAGGCTAGCATCATAATTAGATTTCTTTATGTTGCTTCGATTTGAGCTGCTTGAGTTACTCCCAATTTCCAAGATTAACTGGGTACTGAGTAAAGAAACTCCGGCAACTGTACTCACGTGTTCGCCATCTTTATATGCTAATCGCTGTACGGAGCGTAATTGAATTTGTGCTCCTCCAGACTGATTGATGGAACCCTGGCTAGGTACTGCTGCGGTATCTGCTACTGAGTACTCTTGGGTCGGTCTCAACAAAAAGAACATGCCATTGGAGCTTGCAATGAATTCTCCATATTTTATTTCCTCCAATGTCCCCCAAGGAAATTCGGTTCCTGGCTGTAATAATTTCCCGGACATTTCGCTAAATTTCTCTTCATCGGCGAAGTCAATTTCGTGTAGCTCTCCGGGCTTAATGGCGATGGAACGCAAAATATCGTTCTTCTGCACTACTTCCACATATCCTGCTATTGAGCAGAAAATATCCTTGACTACCTCGGTTCCAGCTTCAACGTATTCTCCATTTTCTACGTTGAGTAAAGAAATATCTTTGTTAATTTCATGGTTTTCTTCGGCAATCCAAAGTAAAGTACCTCCTTTGGTTACTTCATAAAAAACTTCTTTGGTATTCTTACGGCGAATCTTTTGGGTCTCAATTCCAGCATATTTAATGATGCCTCCCGTGTTTGTTTGATAGCGATCGCAAATCAATTCGGCCACTACATCCCCATTGAGCACTTTAGTCCCTGGTGTAGCTTTCAACAAAAAGCTTTCTCCAGAATTCGTCTCAATGGTATACTGTTCTCGACCACCACCAACGGAGCGGCGCACTTTTGCTTGGTCTAAGGTTACGGAAGCGGTAATAATCTCAATCTCCCGACCTTCTGTCAGCCGCACTACGCCCCCGGAACCAGTAACTAATTTAGTCTCTGCTAAAATACTATCAACGGAAACCTCCGAACCATTCTTTACCACTGCCTCTGCTCCAGGAGGCAAGTTATAGACTTCCCCAGACAGTACCCACAGCATTCCCGCTCGATTGGCAACACGAGTGCTATTGCCCTGACGGTCAGTTTTCTCTTCCACTGACAAGTCAGCAAATAATACCTCTCCTGCTAAATCAGAAGATACGTCTTTGGCTGCCTTCTCGGTAGAACCTTGCTGTTTGCTAGAGGCAACTTCACAGATAAGCTGTCCCTTTTCTATTTCCTGTCCATCGTCAACAAAAAGCATGTAGCCATTGACCAGAGGATAAACTTGCTTTTTCCCTGAGCTTGCAACAAAAATCAAGTCCCCTGGTGCTTCTACTTGAGCGAGTTCGTCTCCATGGCGCGTCCTCACTTTGCGGGTCTGCAAGGTCTGACCAAATTTAATTGTACCGGCTTTTTCCGCTTTAATTTGTCGTGCTACTTCCCCTGTAAATACACCTCCAGTGTGGAAAGTGCGCATGGTGAGCTGAGTTCCTGGCTCGCCAATGGACTGGGCCGCAATAATTCCGATCGCTTCTCCTAAATTCACCATTTTGCCGTGAGCCAAACTCCAGCCATAGCAATACTGACAGACAGAACGAGCGGCTTCACAGGTGAGGGGGCTGCGAAGATAGACGCAATCAACTGTTTGGCCAATTTTCTGCGCCAGTTCCCCATCAATACTCTGGTTGCGCTGGGCAATGACTTCCTGGGTATGGGGATCTACCACATCTTCTGCCAGCATCCTACCCAAGAGTCGATCTTGCAGGGGAATTAGGACGCGATCGCCATCTTTCATGGGCTCCAATTTGATCCCCCGCTTTGTGCCACAGTCAATTTCTCTGACTATCACATCTTGGGACACATCCACCAGTCTACGGGTAAGATAACCCGAGTCAGCTGTTCGCAGAGCGGTGTCTACTAGTCCTTTCCTTGCTCCATAGGAAGATATGATATACTCCGTGACAGTTAGTCCTTCACGGAAATTAGTCTTAATCGGTAAATCAATTATTTCCCCTTGAGGATCAGCCATTAAGCCTCGCATTCCCACTAACTGTCTTACTTGAGAGAGGTTCCCTCTTGCTCCAGAGAAAGCCATCATATAAACAGAATTCAACGGATTAGTATCCTTAAAATTCCTCACCACTTCTTCTTTAAGAGCTTCTGAAGTACCGTTCCAAGTATCAATCACCTTTTGGAAACGTTCTACTTCAGTTATTTCCCCCTGTGCATAGCGCCTTTCTGTCTCGCGTATTTCCTGTTCCGCACTTTCAATCATTTTTCGTTTCACTGGCGGCACTTGCAGGTCATCTACGCTAATACTAACTCCCGCTTTGGTAGCATATTTAAAACCCAATTCTTTCAATTTATCTGCTATTTGAGCGCTGCGAGCGGAGCCGTAATTAGTATAAGCCCAAGCTATTAATTTCTTCAGTCCGCCTTTATCGACAATCCGATTATAAAATTTCATTTGTTGTCTGTTGTTGGTTGTTGGTTGTTTGTTGTTTGTTGTTTGCTATTCAATAAGCCATTTATAGCGTTTCTTGGACTCAATATGTACACCTATAAACCTGCGGACTGCTTCTGGACCTATTTCTGATGAGCGAACAAGTATGAGAAATGCTATATATACTGGACCATGAGAGTGTTTACTATGATATCAGAGCAACCTTGTCCAGCAGTTCGACGACCCTCTCTGCAAGCTGTATAACTATCAACTGTCCACTATCAACTGTCAACTGCTATATTAATAATTTGTTCAAGAAATAGCCGATTGAATAGCCAAGTTATAAATAATCCGACCAGGAGTAGTTCTGATATACTGAGCCAGTTGCTTCCCTTCAGCACTTTCCCTTACAAACCTTTCCCGATAATACTTAACTTTGCTACCATCCTCTTTAATTTCTTCTCGAACAACCTTATCGTCTGGTTCCTTGGTATCCACTTCTCCTCCATAGCGAACCCAAACTTTTGCGTGAATATTTAATATTCCTTGTTCGTAAGCTTTAACCGCATCATCTAGCCCGGAAAAATACCTTCCCTCTTCTGACTCCAAAGCCGGATTTTCTGCAGTTAAGTAATAGCAGCCTAAAACCATATCCTGAGAAGGAGCGACTATGGGTCTTCCTGTTGCGGGGGAAAGAATATTGTGACAAGCCAGCATCAACAACCTGGCCTCTGCCTGGGCTTCCAAAGATAACGGGACGTGAACCGCCATTTGGTCTCCATCAAAATCCGCATTGAAAGCGGGACAAACTAGAGGATGTAACTGGAGCGCTCTGCCATTTACTAAAATCGGTTCAAAAGCCTGTATTCCCAAACGATGGAGGGTTGGCGCTCGGTTCAACATCACTGGATGCCCGGTAATCACTTCTTTGAGAACATCCCAAACGCTGCTATCCCCTCGTTGAATAAGTTTTTTAGCTGCTTTAATGTTGTTGACTAGACCATTGCGAATTAAGCGGTGAATTACAAAAGGTTGAAACAACGAGATCGCCATTTCCCTGGGCAAACCGCACTGATATATCTTGAGGTTAGGACCTACTACAATAACTGAGCGCCCCGAATAATCCACCCGTTTCCCCAACAAATTCTGGCGAAATCGTCCCTGTTTTCCTTCAATAATATCAGAAAGAGATTTGAGGGCGCGGTTATTGGCTCCCACTACCGTCCTTCCCCGACGACCATTATCAATTAAAGCATCCACTGCTTCCTGCAGCATGCGCTTCTCGTTACGCACAATAATTTCTGGAGCCAAAATCTCTTGCAATCGAGATAGGCGATTATTGCGATTAATCACTCGGCGGTAGAGGTCGTTCAAGTCAGAGGTAGCGAATCTCCCCCCGTCCAACTGCACCATAGGGCGCAATTCCGGTGGTATGACAGGAATCGCCTCCACCACCATCCATTCCGGTCGAGAACCTGTGGCGACAAAGTTATCAATTACTCGCAATCGTTTAATTAATTTTGCCCGTTTTTGTCCTTTGCAATTAGCAATTTCGGACCGTAATTTTTCGGCTTCGCTTGTCTTATCAACTTCTTCTAAGAGGCGCTTTACTGCTTCAGCTCCAATACCAACTTCTATGCCCAATAATTCAGAATCTTCCCCATAGATTTGTTCTTCTATTTCCAACCATTGGTCTTCAGTAAGAAGTTGTTTGTAACTCAGATTTTGCGCGTTGCCAGGGTCTAGAACTACATAAGCGTTGAAGTAGACTATTTGCTCCACATCTCGTAGAGGCATATCCAAAATAATACTCATGTAGCTGGGTATCCCCTTCAAATACCAAACATGAGTCACAGGGGCAGCTAGTTTTATATAGCCCATTCTGTGTCGTCGGACTTTAGATTCGGTTACTTCTACCCCGCATCTTTCGCAAACGATACCTTTATATCTGACTCGTTTGTATTTGCCACAGTGGCATTCCCAGTCTTTGGCTGGTCCAAAAATGCGCTCGCAAAATAGACCGTCCATTTCCGGTTTTAAAGTTCTGTAATTGATAGTTTCCGGCTTAGTGACTTCCCCCACAACTTGTCCGTTGGGCAGAGTTCTTTCCCCCCATTGCTTAATTCTGTCTGGCGAAGCAATGCCAATTTTGACATAATCAAAACGTTGTTCTATTTGGCTCATTCTTTTCCCTTTGAGATCGATTATTAATTCCCAATCAATTACCGCTCTTATTGCCGACTCAAAAACTCCCTAATATTACCTCTTAATCAAAGCTATTGGCCATGAAAATTAATTGCCATTCGTGTAATCTAACATAGGGGCACATAGTCTGGTTCGTGCATTCAGCTGTGGGTCTTACTCATCATCATCCTCATCAAATTCATTGCCAGAGAACGACTCATAAACAGGTTGAGAAGGAAAACGGCGCAAGGTATCAGCCATCAAATCCACTTCCACATCCTTAGTCATACCATCCTCCAAAGTTTCCACCTTATGGGCCGCAATATCCAAACCTAGAGACTGCAACTCCCTCATCAACACTTTAAAAGACTCTGGTGTACCGGGACGGGGAATAGGCTTGCCCTTAACAATGGCATTAAGCGCCTCATTCCGTCCCTGCATGTCGTCAGACTTCACCGTCAGCAACTCCTGCAGAGTATAAGCCGCCCCATAAGCCTCCAAGGCCCAAACTTCCATTTCTCCAAAACGCTGACCTCCCTGCTGTGCCTTGCCTCCCAGAGGTTGTTGAGTTACCAAAGAATAAGGACCAGTAGAACGAGCGTGGATTTTGTCGTCTACCAGGTGGACTAGTTTGAGCATGTAGGCTTTACCTATAGTCACTGGGCTATCGAAGGGTTCCCCTGTGCGACCGTCAAAGACCTTAATTTTACCAGGATTAGCCTCATTGAAAACCCAATCCTTACTGGGTCTCATTGTGGCATCTTTTAGCAAACCGTGAACCGTTTCGCGAGAAGCCTCCTCTCCATACATTTCATCAAAAGGAGTCACCTTAAACCGCAAACCCAAATTTTCTCCAGCCCAACCAAGCAAACATTCAAATACCTGTCCCACATTCATTCGTGAGGGAACGCCTAGGGGGTTCAAAACAATATCCACGGGAGTCCCATCGGGCAAATAAGGCATGTCCTCAATATCCATAATTCGTGAAATAATTCCCTTGTTACCGTGGCGACCTGCCATTTTATCCCCCACCTGAATCTTGCGTTTCTGAGCCACATAGACTCGCACCACCATGTTGGCTCCCGGTGGCAGTTCATCTCCTTTTTCCCGAGTAAACATCCGCACGTCTACTACCCGGCCTTTTTCCCCATTGGGAACCCGCAGGGAATTATCCCGCACGTCCCTTGCTTTCTCCCCAAAGATGGCTCTGAGGAGTTTTTCTTCTGGGGGTTGGTCTGATTCTCCCTTTGGTGTCACCTTCCCTACCAAAATATCCCCAGATTCTACCCAAGCACCAATGCGGATAATGCCTTGTTCATCTAAATTTCTGAGGGCATCTTCCCCGACATTGGGAATTTCTCGGGTAATTTCTTCTGGTCCGAGTTTAGTTTGCCTGGCCTCAATCTCGTATTTCTCTACATGGATACTGGTGTAGACATCCTCATATACCAGACGTTGGCTAATTAAAATAGCGTCTTCATAGTTATATCCCTCCCAGGGCATATAAGCTACCAGAATGTTTTGGCCTAGGGCTAGTTCCCCTCCTTCGGTAGAAGAACCATCTGCTAGCACTTGTCCTGGTACTACTTCTTCGCCTACATATACCAAGGGGCGTTGATTTAAGCAGGTGTCTTGGTTGGAACGTTGATACTTCTGTAAGGGATACTCAATTTCTTGGGGTTCCTTTGCCTCATCTTCCTGTTTTACCTCATCAGGTTTCACCCGTATCCTCTTCGCATCTACATAAGTAATCGTTCCCTTAATGCGAGAAACTACCACCATACCCGAATCCCGAGCCGCCTGTGCTTCCAAACCAGTTCCTACCAAAGGTCGCTGTGGACGAAGTAAGGGGACAGCCTGTCGCTGCATGTTGGAACCCATCAGCGCCCGGTTAGCATCGTCGTGTTCCAAAAAAGGAATCATAGAAGTAGCCACTGAGACAATCTGTACGGGAGACACAGCTACATAATCCACCTGCTTGGGAGTAGTGGTAGAAAATTCCTGACGGTAGCGCACTGGAACCATTTCCCCGAGAATATAGCCATTCTCATCTGTTGCCACATCCCCTGGAGCCACCCGCAAATCGTCCTCCTCATCTGCAGTGAGATAAACTGGGTCTTCACCTGGACAAACCCGACCGTTTTCCACCCTGTAATAAGGAGTAGCAATAAAACCAAAATCGTTTACTTTAGCATAAGTAGCCAGAGAGCCAATCAAACCAGCATTAGGTCCTTCAGGTGTTTCCACCGGGCAAATGCGACCGTAATGACTGGGGTGAATGTCTCGCACAGCAAAACCAGCCCTTTCCCGAGTCAGACCTCCAGGACCGAGAGCGGAAATCCGGCGCTTGTGAGTCAACTCTGCCAATGGATTGGTTTGGTCCATAAACTGAGACAACTGGGAAGAGCCGAAAAATTCTTTAATCGCTGCCACTAAAGGTTTGGGGTTTACCAAAGAAGCAGGAGTCAGGTTATCTGCTTCGCTCACAGTCATCCGTTCCCGAATAATCCTTTCCAGACGGTTCAAACCTACCCGCACCTGGTTTTGCAGCAGTTCCCCCACGCTGCGCACCCGGCGATTGCCCAAATGGTCAATATCATCAGTACTACCTACGTCGAACTCTAGGTTAATCAGGTAGTTGATCGCCGACAAGATATCTATGGGGGTCAGCACCCGGATAGTATCCGCTACGGAAAGCCGCAGCTTTTTATTCAGCTTATATCGTCCCACGCGCCCTAAATCGTAGCGTTTGTTATCGAAGAACCGAAAATTGAGCAATTGTTTGCCCCCGCTCATTGTAGGGGGTTCACCGGGACGGAGTTTACGGTACAGTTCCAACAAAGCATCTTCTTCCGAGGGATTCCCCTCTTTTTCCAAGGTCCGTTGGTAATAATCTGGATGACGCAGAGCGTCGATTATTTCATTATCCGCCAGTCCAATGGCTTTTAGCAGTACTTGGGCGGAAAGTTTGCGGGTCTTGTCTATGCGCACCCAAACTAGGTCGTTTTTATCTGTCTCGAATTTCAGCCACGCTCCTCGGTTGGGGATGAGAGAAGCGGAATAGGTGCGCCTGCCGTTTTTATCTGTTTCTGCTTTATAATATACTCCAGGGGAGCGGACAATTTGGTTGACTATTACTCGCTCTGCCCCGTTGATGATAAAGGTTCCTCGATCTGTCATCAGCGGAAGGTCGCCAATAAAAACTTGCTGTTCTTTTATTTCCCCGGTTTCCTTATTAATTAAGCGGGTGGGTACGTACATTTGTACCGCATAGCTGCTGTCTCGGCGCTTGGCTTCGTCTACATGGTATTTTGGCTCTTTCAGTTTGAAGTCCCCTCCCATGAAGTGCAGTTCCAACTTTCCTGTGTAGTCGGTAATGGGAGAAAAGCTGTTTAGTTCTTCAATTAGTCCTTCTTCTAGGAACCAGCGAAAGCTAGAGCGTTGAATTTCGATCAGGTCTGGTAAAAGGTTCTGAGTCTTATTTGTCATTTGAAGAATAATAAGTTCTTGATTTCCGAAATTCGCTTATTAATTATCAATACAACTAGAAACGTATCTTTCTAGTTGTGAGCAGTGAGGAACGGTTCTGTTTCTAGCTTTATGTTTCCTGTTTTCTGTTACTTCCCATTTACAGAGATCCGGAAAAGTTGACAGGCATTGGCAGTAGTTTGAGCTGCGAGGGTTTCTAAAGGAACCTGGCGCAACTGAGCTATAAATTCGGCTACATATCTAACATAAGAGGGCTCATTGCGTTTTCCTCGCTTTGGTACTGGAGCTAAAAAAGGACAATCTGTTTCTATAAGCAGGCGATCGCTCGGTACCATTTTTGCTGATGCTTGCAGGTCGCGGGCATTTTTAAATGTTACTATACCACTAAAGCTGATGTAAAAGCCCAGATCCAAAAACCATTGAGTTTCTTCTGGGGTTCCTCCCCAACAATGCATCACTCCCTGTAGGGGCGCACGGCCCTCCTTCCCTAATCCTTGTTGCAAAAATTCTGTTAATATTTCTTTTAACTCTCTTGCTGCTTCTCGGCAATGAATTATCACTGGTTTATTCAGTTGGCAAGCTATGTTCAGTTGCGCTAACAGTATTTTTATTTGTTGCTGGCGATTGTCAGCTTTGTAAAAGTCCAAACCCATTTCGCCAATTGCTACTATCCTCTTATCTTGCTGGGCTAGTCTGTGAATTTCGTTGGCTGTGGAATCTGTCCATTTATCTGTATCTAAGGGGTGCAACCCCACCGCAAAGGATATTTCTGGCGAGAAGCGATCGGCTATAGTTCTAATGCTCTCGAATTCTGCTGGCTCTACGCAAGAATGAATTAAACGAACTACTCCTGCTTTTTGCCAATTCTCTTGCAGGTATTTTAAGTCTTGCTTAAATATCTCGAAGTTGAGATGAACGTGGGTATCGATTAATTGCATCCTCTTACCTTTATCAGGTCATTATGGCGACTTCGGTCTTGATGTTACCGATGCCGCCGGGAGGGTAGTCCAGTGAATTTACTGAGACTTGACTTTGCGCTTCGTAAATGATCTTGTACTTATTTGTTCTTATGCTGTTGCTTCTGTTGGGGCAGGGACAAATTTTTTCAACGCCTTTGCCAATTGGGATTTTTTCCGGTTGCCGTTATTTTTGTGCAATACTCTCCGCTTTACTGATTTGTCTATTTTGCTGTAAGCCACAGACATTGCTTTGTTAACTTCCTCCATTGCCGACGTACTGGGGTTAGCTCCATAGGCTACAATCGCTTGAAAGCACTTCTTCATCAGGGTTTTCACCGCTGATTTATAGGACTTGTTCCGCAGTCGATTGCGCTCGGCTATTTTTATACGCTTAATTGCAGATTTGATATTAGCCACAGTTTCCTTGAGCAAAAATTATTTTTCTTGATATCTCTAACGAACTCAGAATTTTTATTCTAACATGACCGAGTCCAATTGACCAGGGTAATTTTTCAACAATCAAATGATAAGGGAAGCTATTAGCCAAAATAACACGCCAACAACAAAAAATCCAGGTTAAGCTAGAGAAGTGAGTCAAAAGCCAGGAAAGCCGGTCGTTTGTACAGTCCCACGGTCGTGCGCCCCTATGTCAAATTTGGTGAGGAGCAAAGTATTTTGGGAATCCACGACAAATCCTTGGATTCATTGACTCATAGCTGGTACTAGCGTTTAAGGTCATTCAGACTCCATGCTGCGAATTATACATCAGCAGGCTGAGGCAGAAACTGAACTGCGACGAATCCGGGAGCGTACTCGCGACGACCAGATTAGGCTTACATTCGCAACGGTAAGGGAAATCCTTGCAACTGTTAAGCGCTCCGGAGATCTAGCTCTCCTAGACTATACAGAAAAGTTCCACGGAGAAACTCTCAATCTCCATAGTCTCAGGGTAAGAGGTTCAGAACTGGACGCAGCCTATCAACAGATTAATTCGGAATTACTAGATGCTATTCAGCTAGCATGCAGCAAAATAGAAGAATTTCACCGCCAGCGGGTTCCCAGTTCTTGGGTGCAATTTGGGGAAGATGACGTAGTACTGGGCAAGCGTTATACTCAGGTGGATCGGGCGGGAATATACATTCCTGGGGGTAAAGCTTCTTATCCCAGTACGGTACTGATGAATGCCATTCCTGCTAAGGTAGCCAAGGTGCCTCGGATTGTGATGGTAACGCCGCCAGGAGAGAATGGGAAAATCAATGCTGCTGTTTTGGTGGCTGCGGTAGAGGCGGGGGTGGAAGAAATTTATCGGGTGGGGGGAGCCCAGGCGATCGCCGCTTTGGCTTACGGGACGAAAACTATTCCCAAGGTGGATGTAATTACGGGTTCCGGAGATATCTATGTCACTGTCGCCAAGAAAATGGTTTACGGTACGGTGGCCATAGATTCTCTGGGAGGTCCGCCCGAAGTTCTGATTATAGCGGATGGGGAGGCAAATCCACTGTGGGTGGCAGCGGATCTGCTGGCACAGGCGGAACACGACCCTATGGCGGCGGCAATTTTGGTGACCACCGATGATTTGCTAGCCCAAAAGGTTCGCCAGGAAGTAGAAAGGCAATTGGAAGATTGCCCCTTCAGGATTATGACGGAAAAGGCGATCGCGCATTACGGTTTGATTGTGTTAGTGGATTCTTTAGAAATTGCGGCAGAACTATCTAATTTGTTCGCTCCAGAACATCTACAATTACAAGTGGCAGATCCTTGGGAAATTTTGGAACTAATTCGCCATGCTGGGGCAATCTTTTTGGGCAATTCTACACCGGAAGCTGTGGGGGATTATTTGGCAGGTCCGAACCATTCCCTACCTACTTGCGGCGCTGCTCGTTATGCTTCTCCTTTGGGCGTGGAAACGTTTATGAAACATTCCAGTTTGATTCAATATTCTCCCATTGCCTTGAAGAAAATGTCTAGCGCAATTCAAATTTTGGCTGATGCAGAAGGGTTGCCAGGTCATGGTAAATCTGTCAGATTCAGAAATATTGGTGGTTAGTTGGTTGTTTGTTATTGGTTGTTTGTTATTGGTTGTTTGTTGTTTGTTGTTTGTTGTTTGTTGTGCTGATAGAGGTTGACCCACATTTCGCACTTCGTGTTGCATTCAAAAATACTACTTATCTATCTCTTAAGTCTAAAGATAGATAAGGAATAGAAATGCGCTTGTTTTCTGGAGGTGAGATGGTCTGCATTTTTCTTGTTATTATCGATAATTAGATGTTATCATAATAAATAAACCGCAGAGGACACAGAGGACGCAGAGGAAAGAGAAGAGAGGGAAATAGCTATTTGTTGCTGATTCATGACCTAACAATTAATTTAAACTCAAAAAATTGAAACAAATATCTCTCTTTTCCCTCCACCTGTCTCTGTGTCTCTATGTTAGATAATAAATCCTTATTTAAGAAACTCAGCGTGTTCTGGAGAACTCAACCCCTGCTGCAAAGTAGCCAAAACTTCAACCATATCTTCCTCTAAAAGGGCCTCAACTGCTAACCACAGTCCGGGAAACTTTCTACTACGAATTACTCCCTGAGCATCTGGTAGTAAAGATATATATTCTCCCTTCTCTAATACAAACCAATCTAATCCATGATCTGACCTGCGCCACACTATATATTCCTGTACTCCATTGCGACGATAAGCCCGTTTTTTATCTTGCAAGTCAATACTAGCTGTACTAGCAGCAACTTCTACTACTAATTCTGGCGCACCTTCAATATAATCATCTTCACTGATACGAGTTTGTCCTCCTAACTTAGGATCTATTATTAGAACTGCATCGGGTTGGGGTTGGTTCTCCAAATCTAGGCGCACGGTAGGATTATCTGCCAGCTCCACTCCGGGAGTAACTATTTTATAGTTTCCCAACCAAATCATGATATTACCGTGGGGTTTTGCATGAGGTTCAAATCGCAATGGGGAAGCCATATAAACAATTCCTTCGATTAATTCTGCTTTTTTGATATGAGGCATAGCTGTATAGCGCTGCTCGAACTCTATACTGTTGAGAGAGTCGCCATTTTCTAAATAAGGAATTGAAATGCGCTTGTTTTCTGTCGGTGAGATGGTCTGCATTTTTCCTGGTTATTCTTGATAATTAGATGTTATTATAATAAATAAACCGCATTTGCTACAAATAGCTTCTATCCCCCTAAATCCCCCTTAATAAGGGGGACTTTCAGCAATTGTAGGTTGGGTTGAGGTAACGAAACCCAACACAACTTGGTGCCGAAGGGTTTCGCTATCGTAATCGCCAACCTACGTTTGTATTTGTAGCAAACATTATTCAGATTTCAGATTAGGTAATCAATCCTTATTTAACAAACTCAGCATGTTCTGGAGAACTCAACCCCTCCTGCAAAGTAGCCAAAACTTCAACCATATTTCCCTCTAAAAGGGCCTCAACTGCCAACCACAGTCCGGGAAACTTTCTACTACGAATTACTCCCTGAGCATCTGGTAGTAAAGATACATATTCTCCCGGATCTAATACAAACCAATCTAATTGATTATCTGACCTGCGCCACACTATATATTCCTGCACTCCATTGCGACGATAAGCCCGTTTTTTATCTTGCAAGTCAATACTAGCTGTACTAGCAGCAACTTCTACTACTAATTCTGGCGCACCTTCAATATAATCATCTTCACTGATACGAGTTTGTCCTCCTAACTTAGGATCTATTATTAGAACTGCATCGGGTTGGGGTTGGTTCTCCAAATCTAGGCGCACTGTAGGATTATCTCCCAGACGAACTCCAGGAGTCAATATTTGATAAGTCCATAGCCAACCCATTATATTGGCATGGGGTTCTGCATGAGGTTCAAATCGCAATGGTGAAGCCATATAAACAATTCCTTCGATTAATTCTGCTTTTTTGATATGAGGCATAGCAGTATAGCGCTGCTCGAACTCTATACTATTAAGAGAGTCGCCATTTTCTAAATAAGGAATTGAAATGGGCTTGTTTTCTGTCGGTGAGATGGTCTGCATTTTTTCTGGTTATTCTTGATAATTACATGTTATCATAAAAAGAAATTGTTAATTAATTAATATGGCCCCAGCTACTGCTACGAAAACCGAATACGAGCCAATTATCGGCTTGGAAACCCACTGTCAACTGAACACCAAAACCAAAATCTTCAGCCCCGTGTCCACGGAGTTTGGCGCACCTCCCAACACCAATATCTCCCCCATTTGTCTGGGTTATCCGGGGGTTCTTCCCGTTCTCAACGAGAAAGTACTGGAATATGCAGTGAAAGCAGGGGTAGCTTTGAACTGTGAAATTGCTCCTTACAGCAAGTTCGATCGCAAGCAATATTTTTACGCGGACTTACCGAAGAACTATCAAATCTCTCAGTACGACCTACCCATTGCGGAACATGGTTCCTTGGAAATAGAATTGGTAGATAAGAAGACCAAAAAAGGCACTAAAAAAAAGATTGGCATTACTCGCTTGCACATGGAAGAAGATGCGGGGAAATTGGTTCATGCAGGAAGCGATCGCCTTGCCGGTTCTGCCTATTCCCTGGTGGACTTCAACCGTGCGGGAGTTCCTCTCTTAGAAATTGTCTCGGAACCGGACATTCGCACGGGAGAAGAAGCGGCAGAATACGGCCAGGAATTGCGCCGTATCGTCCGTTATTTGGGCATCAGCGATGGCAACATGCAGGAAGGTTCCCTACGCTGCGACGTGAACGTTTCCGTTCGTCCTGTGGGACAGGAGAAATTTGGGGTGAAGGTGGAGATTAAGAATATGAACTCCTTCAGCGCCATTCACAAGGCGATCGACTATGAAATCCAGCGGCAAATTGAAGCCTTAGAGAACGGGGAGCCTATCGTACAGGAAACTCGCCTTTGGGAGGAAGGGAGCCAGCGCACTATCAGCATGCGTTCCAAGGAAGGTTCCAGCGACTATCGCTACTTCCCGGAACCGGATCTGCCCCCCATTGAACTATCTTCCCAGCAACTGGCTGCTTGGAAGTCGGAATTACCGGAATTAGCTGCAGCCAAGCGGCAGCGCTACCAAACAGAATACGGACTTTCAGCTTACGATGCAAGAGTATTGACGGACGACCGGGAAATAGCAGAATATTTTGAAGCTGCGGTCGGTGAGCGTAGTCGAACCGCGGTCGGTGAGCGTAGTCGAACCGCGGTCGGTGAGCGTAGTCGAACCGCGGTCGGTGAGCGTAGTCGAACCGCGGTCGGTGAGCGTAGTCGAACCGCGGTCGGTGAGCGTAGTCGAACCGCGGTGGCTGCCAAGGCTAATCCGAAACAAGTAGCTAATTGGTTGACTCAGGATATTGCAGCTTATTTAAATAACAATAAGTTGAAGGTAACGGAAATTGCTTTAACTGCGGATATTTTGGCAGAGTTAGTCAATTTAATTAGTGAAGGAACTATTAGTGGGAAAATAGGCAAAGAGATTTTACCGGAGTTATTAACTAAAGGTGGTTCGGCACGGGAGTTAGTAGAAAAGAAAGGATTGGTGCAAATTTCCGATGCGGATGCTTTGGGTAAGATTATTGATGAGGTAATAGAAGCTCATCCGGAAGAATTGGAGAAATATCGCAATGGGAAAACTAAGTTGAAAGGTTTCTTTGTAGGACAAGTGATGAAGAAAAGTGGGGGACGTGCTGACCCGAAGTTGACCAATCAATTGTTGAGTCAGAAATTGGGATAAAGTTGGTTTTCCTTCTCCCGGATAGCCTCCCGAGTCCAAGGGGTTCCGGAGGAGCTAAGAATTTAATCAAACGAGCAATTTTTTTTATTCATTTCCCTGAGAATTTTTTCTTTTTCTTCTCTGGTAAACCAACTAGCGATCGCTTTCTTCAGCAAATCCTAACAGGACTTACGCAAAATTTGGTTGAAGACACTAGGGGTAGTGTGGTGCGTTACGAACGCACCCTACTAATAGGGTTATAGCGCTACGCGCAATTCAAAATTCAAAATTAGGCTGTGACTAGGTTTCAGGCTTTATTAATGTCCTAACCTAAATGCGTAGTGCTATACTGCGTAAGTCCGGCCTAAGTAACATGAGCCTATGGTGGGCAGTGCCGCACCCTACTTTCTAGAGACTGTCTGTTGTATACTATTAATTGAGCGGAAAAGCTTTAGATTTAATCAAGGCAAGTAATTGTTCATTTATAACTCAGGCAATAACTATGGCACAACAAAAACTATTCAAGTCTTTAGTCACTGTATTATTGACTACAACCTTAATAGGTGTAGAAACATTAGCTGTTAATGCAGGCGCTCGCCAGAACAGAACCATTCTTGTGCAAGGCCATGGGCGCTGTCAGGAAACAAGATCGAGTAATGCTGGGGATGAACTTGTAAGAAGTGCCTTCCAGAACCAAAGAAGTAATTTGCAGGTTGAAGGACAAGGAAAGGTAATTCAAATTCTTCCAGATGACCTTGAGGGAAGCAAACATCAACGGTTTATTCTTAGACTCAATTCTGGTCAAACCTTATTGATTGCCCATAATATCGATTTAGCTCCAAGAATTAATTCCCTTCGAGTGGGAGATTTCGTTACCTTCTATGGTGAATACGAGTACAATTCTCAAGGGGGAGTGATACACTGGACTCATCACGACCCTAGAAATGCACATGTTGGTGGCTGGATTAAGCATTGTGGTAGAACGTATCAATAATACTTATTCCTTTATTCTGCTTCCCCCATTAAAGTAAAGGCTGCCCAATCTTGGGGATTTAGTATTAAACTATACATATCTATTGTTTCACCAGATTCAATTTTCCTTTTGGCTCCGTATTTTTACTACGTCTCAAGTTGTTTAATGATCATTGACCAAATTTTCAGTAAAATCTAAGGTTGCTTCAAGACTATCTTAAGACAAGGGATTCTATAATAAAAACACAAGCTAGAAACAAACGCAAACAAGGATTGAATGAGCCATGACTAATCTGAAAAAGAAAGTAGGAATCGCAGCAGCAGTAACCGGTGTTATCGCCCTGGGTGTTGGCACCATGGGCCAGGATGCAGTTGCACTGAAAAGAGGTTATGAAAAATGCGCTGGCATAGTTAAAGCCGGAATGAATGACTGCGGTGCTAACGGACACGCTTGTGCTGGATATGCTAAAGTTGATGGCGATCCCAACGAATGGATCGAGCTTCCAGCAGGCACTTGCAAGAAAATTGTTGGTGCTAGAACTCTCTAAAAATTATCATGACGGCTACGATTAGGGGAGCGGGTATTGGTCTGCGCTCCCTTCACTATTCAGAGATTCTCCATGATAAACCAACAGTACCCTGGTTTGAGGTATTGTCCGACAACTATTTTGTTCCTGGAGGACAACCTCTTTACTATTTAGATAAAATCCGCCAAAACTATCCCGTCACTCTTCATGGAGTAGGGATGTCCTTAGCTTCTGCAGACCCTTTAAATTTAGATTATTTAACTAGTTTAAAGCATTTAGCAGCTCGAGTAGAACCTGCTTATATTTCCGACCATTTGTCTTGGTCTTCTATTGAAGGTCACTATGTAAACGACCTCATTCCTCTACCTTATACGGAAGAAAGTCTAGAACTTTTGGTAGCAAGGATTGGGGAAGCGCAAGAATTTTTGGGTGGTCGAATTTTAATTGAAAATCCTTCTACTTATATCACTTTTACTCATTCTACTCTGGAAGAATGGGAATTTCTTCGTGCTTTGGTGGAAAAGGCAGATTGTTATTTGTTGTTGGATGTTAATAACGTCTATGTGACTTGTACCAATCACGGCTACGACCCGTTAGTATATTTGGCTGGTATTCCTGTTAGTAGAGTGAAGCAAATACATTTAGCCGGTTACGAAGATAAACAAGATTATCTTTTTGATACTCACAGTTATCCGGTACATGCTCCTGTTTGGGAGTTATATAAGGAAGCAGTCAAGCGTTTTGGTTCCGTACCAAGTTTAATTGAATGGGATAGGGACATTCCTGCTTTTGCAGTATTAATGAAGGAGGCAAATAAGGCTCAAGCAATTTTGGATGGTGTTTAGTTTTATCCCCCTAAATCCAGTTTTATCCCCCTAAATCCGGTTTTATCCCCCTAAATCCGGTTTTATCCCCCTAAATCCCCCTTATCGAAGGGGGACTTTGACTATTTTAGACTGAATTATATTTGAGCAAAGAAACCAGGTTTCCTTATATTATTTTGAGGATTAATCCTGAAACTTTGGAATATTCCCGGTTTGGAAACCCACGGGATAACCAATAACAAATAACCAACAACCAACAAGTTTCTCAACCCACGGGATAACCTCAATCTACTACAATGCAATAAACTATTTGTACTTAGGCAGCCCAGAGGGCTACCCCACGATTGATAAATAGATATTTGTCCCCAAACAACTACTTTTAACCACACTCCCAAGAACAAATAACCAACAACAAACAGTAGTTTTAAGGGTAGATCCCCCCCAGCCCCCCTTAATAAGGGGGGAGCAATTATTGAAAGCCCCTCTTAATAAGGGGAGAGCAATTATTGAAAGCCCCTCTTAATAAGGGGAGAGCAATTATTGAAAGCCCCTCTTAATAAGGGGAGAGCAATTGTTGAAAGCCCCTCTTAATAAGGGGGGAGCAATTATTGAAAGCCCCTCTTAATAAGGGGAGAGCAATTGTTGAAAGCCCCTCTTAATAAGGGGGGAGCAATTATTGAAAGACCCCCTTAATAAGGGGGGAGCAATTATTGAAGATTAATTGTAAATTCTTATAAAAACAAATAACAAACAACAAACAACCAACCAACAAACAACCAACCAACAACAACCAACCAACAACCAACAACCAACAACCAACAACCAACCAACAACCAACCAACAACCAACAACCAACAACCAACAACCAACCAACAACAAACAACCAACAACCAACAACCAACACTCTCGCGTAGCTCAGTGCAGGCAACAAAGAAAAATGACCCGTTTTATTCATGACCAATTTGCTAAGAAATATCTGACCGAACTCCTCAACTCCTTTGGCCAAGTACAAACCAGCCTTGATATTGCCCCAGAACTAAAACAAGCAGATCTCCTTTTCATTCGAGACCCAAACGCTCCCCCAGCAACCACCAACATCACTTTGGTGGAAAAACTGGCAGCCCAATCCGCCTTATTTGAACCATTCCGCAATCCAGTTGCTCCTGAGGAGATTCGCAGTTGTCTTGGCAAATTATTCGACGTTCATGCTAAAATGATAAGAGATGCCAAGCGAAAAAAATCGCAAAATCTCAGAAGCAGAACTACCAATTTTGTGGATTATCTGTCCTACATTTTCGGAATCATTAATCAAAAGCTGCAGCGCAGTTACAGATGAAGAAAACTATCCCAAAGGAGTCTACTTGCTTCCAGATGTTCTCAAAGCGCGAATTATTGCCGTTCATAAACTACCTAAAACTCCAGAAACCCTGTGGTTAAGAATTCTCGGTCGAGGCAAAGTTCAACAACAGGCCATTCAAGAACTAAAATCTTTATCAGAGGATAACGGTATTCGAGATAATGCATTAGAATTGGTGTATGAAATGCTATCCCATTGTTCGCCAGGGAAAAACAAGAATTAGACAGAGAAGACAAGGAGTTGATTATGCAGTTATCTACTATTTATCTGGAAAAATTGGAAAATGCTACCGCCCAAGGGATTGAACAAGGGATTCAACAAGGTCTTGAGCAAGGCATCCAACAAGGTCTTGAGCGAGGAATTCAACAAGGTCTTGAACAAGGCATCCAACAAGGAATTGAACAAGGTCTTGAACAAGGAATTCAACGAGGCATTGAACAAGGTCTTGAACAAGGTCTTGAGCGAGGTATGGAAAGAGGTCTTGAGCGAGGTCGTGAAGAAGGTATTGAAGAAGGGATGGAACAAGGTCTTGAGCAAGGAACCCAAAGGGAACGCCGCGCTACAATCCGAAATCTATTAATTGTACGGTTCGGTTCCATTGATGAGGCACTGGAAAGGATTGTTGAGCCATTAACAGCATTACCTCCAGAGGAATTTACTCCTTTACTATTCCAGTTATCTCGAGAAGATTTATTAGCTCGTTTTTATAGTAGTTGATAGTGGATAGTGGATAGTTAATAGCTCCTGAGGTCGAATTCAAAATTCAAAATTCAAAATTCAAAATTTAATTCGTGGCGAATGTCTCCGCAAAAAATGGCAGAAACTAGAAAAGCCTTATTCCTCTTGGGTTTTAGCTTGTTGTCAATTTCAAGATTCGGTCGAGTTAATTTAGACTAATGGCTGGGGTTAGAAACCGGGTTTCTTTGACAAATTTAGGTACGTTTACCTCAATAATGCAAGAAACCCGGTTTCTTGGTGGCTGAGGTTGTTTGCTTGGTTATTTGTTAGTGGCGAAGTTGGGGGAAAGTCGAATAAATTTAAATCCTTTCTTTACTGACCCTTTCCAACCTTGTCTCGCTTCATAACCGGTTTTCCTAAAATTGCTGGTTTTCATGTGAGCGCGGAGGATAACTACTTGTTCGGAAGAATCTAGAGGGATAGGGTTACTAGTACTGTCAAAAGGTTGCTGGTTTCGATCGTTTTTAGCCAGGTTTTGGCTGTAGATGAGTTTTCCTTTTTCGGTGAGGATTTCCCAGCGATCGCTACTATAATTAGCATAGGGTTTGGAAGATGGTAATGGGGCTGAAATCGTTAATCAATCTGGCCAGTAAATTAGCAAAGCTATTGGGAATCTCGGGGAATATGGCTCCAGAGCATATTTCATCTACAGCTATGTCTTCACCAACAGAATATCTCCAGTTCTTAATCGAGGTGTTACAAGCCACTGACGAGAGCCAAGGAGATAAGAATCGGGTTTATCTTCTGCTGCGAAACAACCAGGATAAGCTGGATGAGGTGTTGCGGAAGGTTTTGCAAGCTTGGGGAACTGAGACTTTAAGACAATTGAAGCGGGAGCAAGCAGATTATATTGCTGTAAATATTGCCAATTTCAGCAATCTGATTTGGGAGTTCCCCCAGGGTAACAGGTCCAATAACTTGGAAATTGCTATTACTGGTTACAAAGTAGTTTTATCGCTTTGGACTCGGGAAGATTTTCCCCTAAATTGGGCCGCAACTCAAAATAATCTGGGTAATGCTTACAGAGATCGCCTCAAAGAAGATAAAGCAGAAAATCTGGAACTGGCCATCTCTTTTTACCAACAAGCATTACTCGTCCGCACCCAAAAGGATTTTCCTCTAGATTGGGCCATGACTCAAAACAATCTGGCTAATGCTTATAGCGATCGCCTCAAAAGAGATAAAGCAGAAAACCTGGAACTAGCCATCTCTTGTTACCAATTGGTGTTGGGTTTCGCTCGCTCAACCCAACCTACAATTGCTTATAACACTCACAAGCAATAACCAATCAAAAAAATCCCTATATATGGCGGCACATTTTCCCACTCTTAAAGAATAGCATTTCCAAACAAAAAATACAAGACGAGTTGAACTAAATCCAAAAAATTGCTGCTCAGAATCCAGATTTATTACTCTATCGTTAGATTAAAATCCCCTTGATATCTAATTTTTGAGCTACTTTATCCTCTCAAACCTATAAATAATGTAAATAATGAGGAAAACTTGACAGCAACCAGAAAAGTAGCTAAGATAAAACTATATTGTCAAATCACTAAGCCGCTATGAGCAACCAGCAACTGGACCCAACCCAAGAAGTCATCGAAACCAAAGAAG
Organism: Prochloron didemni P4-Papua_New_Guinea; assembly: GCA_000252485.1. Lineage (GTDB taxonomy): Bacteria > Cyanobacteriota > Cyanobacteriia > Cyanobacteriales > Prochloraceae > Prochloron > Prochloron didemni. The sequence continues at coordinate 24,033 of JH610643.1, forward strand.
CCGCTTTCCTCCTCAACATCAGCGTTATCAGACTGCGCCAGCTTCTACAGCAAGGACGAGTTGTGGGAGCTTACAAGCAGGGCAGGCGCTGGCAAATCCCTCTCTACAAAGGAATGCCCAACATTAAAGCTGGTTCTCGTGGTCCCAAAGGCACTTGGAGTAAGAAACGCCGCACCGCCAGAACCCGTATTCACATCAACAGAAAGATTTTTGCCTTTAATAAAAAACACGGCACTAATCTCGCACCCATTTCCGTCAGAATTGGTCCTAAAACTCACTTTTGTCATGAAGTAAGTATTCCCGCCAATGCTAGGGTAGTCTACCGACCTGAAGAGCCTTTACCTTGCAAAGCAGTGCTGTGGATTGAAGTGGACCCCAATCAAGTAATTACAATGAAAAAGCACAAAAAGCTGGAACTGGATTTGACTGTTTGATATAATAAATTTTTATTAAAGAATCAATCAAAGGAAAAATCATGAATATTAAAGAAGCGATACTCTCTAACTTAGAAGTATTGCCTCCAGAAAAGCAGCTAGAAGTATTAGATTTTACTGAGTTCCTGAAATATAAAGGTCAACTCTTGCCAGACAGAGAAATCCACAAACAAAGAGCAAATAATTGGAAAAAGTGGGTAGAAAGTCACGAAAAAGACAGTGCCGGATTATCGGATGAAGCTATAAGAAGAGAAACAATATATGAATAATGACTAAATATTTATTAGATACGAATATTATTTTACGATCCAGCGACTGTTATCTTGGGAATATCAATCAATTGTGAGGCAGATGTAACAATGTTACATGCTACATTTTGTTTATAAAAGTGCTGCATCTGCTGCATCACCTTTGTACAAAGCGTGCATGGGCATTTTTCTGCACGAACTCTTAATTGTTAATTGTTCATTGTTCATTGTTCATTGCTATATATGGAATTTATCGATTGGTTCATTGTTGGGATTTACTCAATCATTGTAATTGCTATTGGTATTGCTGCCAGTGGCAAGCAAAACAACACGGATGAATATTTTCGAGGGTCGCGATCGCTACCTTGGTGGGCCATTAGTTTCTCCATTATTGCCACCGCTTTCTCCGCAGCTTCCCTTCTTGGGGGACCTGGAGAAGGTTATAGCCACGGTTTTTTGTATCTCCAGCTTCAGTTGGGGGATTTGCTTGGTTACGGTCTGGTTATCTTGCTGTTTTTGCGGTTTTTTGTGCGCTTGAATCTCACTACTGCCTATGAATATTTAGAGAAACGTTTCGATGGAAAAACCCGTTCTCTAGGCTCTCTCTGTTTTTTATTATTTGTAATTGCCAGGTTAGGAGGACTTCTCTACGCGGCATCTTTGGTAGTTTCCACCGTAACCGGACTCCCTCTGTATCCTGCCATATTTCTCGTGGGGGTTGTGTCCATTGTCTATACCGTTATGGGTGGCATTACAGCGGTGGTGTGGACTGATGTGCTGCAGTTTGCCATGATTTTCGTTGGCTTGGCTGCTGGGATTTGGGCTACAGTTTCAGGCGTTTCTGGCGGCTTAGGAGAACTAACACAGGTAGCGGCAGAAGAAGGGAAACTAGCAGTATTCAACCTATCTTGGGACCCTGCTAATATTCGCTCCCTACCAACCGCTTTATTGGGCTACGGTATTCTGGCCTTTGGTGTGGCGGGAACCAACCAGCAATCAGTGCAGCGTTACGTTTCCTGTGCCGATGAGAAGTCAGCCCAGAAAGCAATTCTCTTAGGATGGTTTTCCGGTTTGGTAGGGGTTGCTGCTACTTTGTTGCTGGGAGTTCTTTTGTTTAGTTTTTATTCCCTGAATGGGGGACTGCCAGATGATATACAACCTGATAGAATTCTTGCTTATTTTATTACCAATCAAGTACCAGCAGGTGCTTCGGGATTATTAGTTGCTGCTATTTTTGCCGCAGCCATGTCCTCTATCGATTCCGCACTTCATTCCCTGGCTACTTGCATGACGGTAGACTTTTACCATCGCTATTCTAAATCCCAACCCGGGGAATCTAAGTCCCTCAAGGTTGCTCAATTTTTGATTGTTATCTGGGGTCTTCTTGGTATTCTCTCAGCATTTTATGTTGCCTCAACCGGGGAATCGTTACTGCCATTTCTAGTTACCTATACCACCATGTTTTTGGGTCCCTTACTGGGAATTTTTCTCATGGGAGTGCTGGTTCCTCGCATTAACCCTACAGGGGCTTTCTATGGTACTGTGGTGACGGTGATTATTCTGGTGATAAACTCCCAAATGGAATGGTTCAATTTTCCGGGAATTTGGCGATCGGCCATCACCGCCCCAGTTGCAGTTATCTTAGGTTTGGGGATCTCTTTGCTGGGTCAGAAGCCAGAGGAGCGATCGCTTAAAGGGCTGACAATTTGGAATTAAAAAGATTGAGCCAAGAAATTTTTGCTACCCTATAAATAGGATTTATCCCCCTAAATCCCCCTTGTTAAGGGGGACTTTTAAAATAAAGCAATAATCAAATTTAAATATACTCTACCATGAAAACTAGTCATTTTACAGTCATCCTCTATAAAGAAGAGGATATGTATATAGGGGAATGTGTCGAGGTTGGGACGGTAGATCAAGGAGCGACAATCGAGGAAGTGATCGCCGGTTTGAAAGAAGCAACAAAGCTCTACTTGGAAGAATTTCCTTTAACAATGAACAATGAACAATGAACAATGAACAATGAACAATGAACAATGAACAATAAACAATAAACAATAAACAATGAACAATAAACAATGAACAATGAACAAGTGGCGAGTTCGTGCAGGAAAAATGCCCATGCACGCTTTGTACAAAGGTGATGCAGTTTATAACTCGTAGGTTGGGTTGAGGTAACGAAACCCTTCGGCTACCCTTCGGCGACCCTCTGGGCAAGCGCTCAGGGCAACGCCCAACAAGCCACAAGATTGGTGTTGGGTTTCCCTATCGCTCAACCCAACCTACAATTGCTACAATTGCTGTAGCATTCTTTTTCAAATAACAAAAAACAAATAACAAAAAACAAACAACCAACAACCAACAACCAACAACAAACAACCAACAATGAAAATCCCTCGTTTACACCCAGATACCATTGAAGCAGTCAATCAAAGAGTTGACATTGTGGATATTATTTCCGAATCGGTGGTATTGAAAAAGCGGGGGAAAGATTATTTAGGTTTATGCCCTTTTCACGATGAAAAAACCCCCAGTTTTAGCGTTAGTCCCACTAAACAACTTTACTATTGTTTTGGTTGCGGTGCTGGGGGAAATGCTTTTAAGTTTCTCATGGAGGTGAGAAAAAGTTCTTTTAGCGATGTCGTTCTGAGTCTGGCGGAAAGGTATCAAGTACCCATCCAAACTTTAGCTCCAGAGGAACGACAAGAACTGAAGCGAGAACTTTCCCTGCGAGAACAATTATACGAAATCTTAGCTCTCAGCGCAAGTTTTTATCACCACGCTTTACATCAAAGTGAAGGGGAAGAAGCTCTCAACTATTTACTAAAAAAAAGAAAGTTAAAACCAGGGACAATCCAACAATTTCAATTAGGTTACGCCCCGGGAGGTTGGAATGCAGTTTATCGCTATTTAGTAGAAGCGAAAAAATATCCTGTTGCTTTGGTAGAAAGGGCTGGTTTAATTAAAGCGAGAACAGAAGGAAAAGGTTATTACGATCGCTTTCGCCATCGCCTGGTAATTCCTATTCACGATACTCAAGGAAGAATCATTGCTTTTGGCACCAGAAGTTTGGGAGACGAACTACCAAAATATATTAATTCGCCGGAAACCAGTTTATTTAATAAGAGCAAAACTTTGTTTGCTTTGGACAAAGCCCGTCAGAGTATTAGTAAAGCAGATAGAGCCGTAGTAGTAGAGGGGTATTTCGACGCGATCGCCCTTCATACTGCGGGAATAACCAATGTTGTGGCCTCCCTAGGAACGGCATTTACTCCTGACCAATTAAGACAACTTTTGCGCTATACTGAATCTAAACAAGTTGTCTTAAATTTCGATGCGGATGCTGCGGGAATTAAAGCTACTCAACGAGCCATTAAAGAAGTAGAACCTTTGGTTTATTCCGGACAAGTTCAATTAAGAGTTCTCAATCTTCCTGGGGGAAAAGATGCCGATGAATTTTTGCAAGAACATGGCGATGCTACAAATACTACAAATGCGATCCAAACCTATCAAGATGCTATTGCCAATGCTCCCTTGTGGTTAGATTGGCAAATCGACCAATTATTAACAGGAAAAAATCTCACTGCAGCAGACCAGTTTGAAGCAGTAGCCCGGCAGATGGTCCAGTTACTCAACCGCATTGAAGATAGTATTAAACGATCTCATTATTTAGGTTATTGTGCGGAAATTCTCAGTCAAGGAGATGGAAGATTAATCCCCCTCCATGCTGCTAATTTAATGGCGCAGTTAAAAAAACGGAAGAAAACAATTAATTTAACTGTCAGCAAGGAAAAGAGCATGTTAGCGCAGGCAGAAGCAGATTTGCTGCGGATTTACTTGCACTTCCCCCACCATCGCCAAACTATAATTACGGCATTAGAAAAGAAAGACTTGCTCTTTAGTTTAGCTCCCCATCGTTTTCTATGGCAACAAATTGTGAACTTGCCCCAAAAAGAAAAAGATTTGATTTCTTTATTACAAGATAGCAATATTTACTATACCGAAAAAATGAAGCAAGTAACTCAGTTGTTTCATTTGGATGAAAAAACTGAGTGGGAAGATAACTTGCGATCGCCTTTCGTTATTAATGCGGCCATCGCCACTTTAGAGAAAGTGAGTTGGGAGCAATACTGTCGTTTGTGCTCGCAACAGTGGCAAACCTTGGACGTAAGCCAGGAACCAGAAAAAATGGCATACTATTATCAGGAGTTACAAGCAGCAAAACAGCGGATTAAAGAATTGGATATTCAGCGTTGTTTTGATGATATGGAGATAGACGTTTAGTTGTTGGTTGCTTGCACTGCACTTCGACTACCCTTCGACTACGCTCAGGGCGAGCGCTCAGTGACCGCGTAGCCGAAGTGTTGGTTGTTTGTTGTTGGTTGTTTGTTAATGGTAATCTATCCTTGTTCAGAAGGTAGTTTTGTAATTGTGGGTTGAGAAACCGGGTTTCTTTCCAAAATTTCAGCATTAATCCTTAAAATAATAAGAGAAACCCGGTTTCTTGGCTGAGTTGTTGGTTGTTGGTTGTTTACGGTTAGATTAGTGGGACTTAAAACGACAAATAAGAGTAAAATACTGTATAGTAGACAGTAACAAGCCTCTATATGAGATTACAACAAACGCTTCAAAGCCAAACTAAACCCCTCCACAACATCTTCCCCCTTCAAAGTAGCAGTAGAAGGATAGCGCGTAATAGTGCCATCATCCCCATAAACCCAAGCTTGTTGACCTTGACGGTCTATCAACCAAGCCAATCTAACTCCATTAGCAATATATTCCTCCATCTTTTCTTGCAAAACAGACAAACTATCCGTTTTAGAACGAACTTCAATCACAAAATCTGGAGCTAGAGGTAAAAACTGGTCTTCCCCCTCATCCCAACCTTGAGGTAAGCGAGAGTGAGAAACAAAAGCAGCATCCGCCGAACGGATGGCACCGTTAGGCAAGCGAAAACCGGTGCTAGAGCTAAATACTTCTCCCAAATTATTACTTTCTGCCCAAACCAAAAGATAAGCGATCGCCTTTGCTTCTCGATTCCCAGAAATCGCCCCAGTAGGAGACATAGTTACCAAGTTTCCCAAATAGTTCCGTTCAAACCGGAGGGACTGATTTTGAGAACTCAGTTCCATCAGTTCCCCGTCAGTGACAGAATACCAAGACTGAACCATTTATCACTTCTGATAAAAAACCTAATTATAGCAGTTGACAGTTGATAGTGGACAGTTGATAGTTATACTGCAACCTGCGGTTGCTCTGAGGAAATAGTAAACACTTTCATAAATATAAAATCTAAACTCTAGAAAAATTTTTCTAATTCCCCAATCCGGAAAACCCTTATCCAGAAAGAAACTCAAGATGATTCCTGCAGATATTCCTCCCTGAAAAATCAAGTTTTCATCAAGTTTTATCCGGAATCCGTATTAATCACCAAGTAGAGTTAAATAGAGCTGAAAAAGCTGGAGGAGCAATACTACCCAGTAGCTTTGCTCACCAGAAAAACCACTTAGTCTGAACAGGTACAATTAAAGCTATTGCTGCTTCTACTTACCTATTGCATTATCTATCATAGCACAAAGTGGGAGAGATTGGGAAATCATTTATCCAAAAAGCAAATAACTTATATTTATCTGCAACAACATCCATCTGCGTTCATCGTGGCACAGGCTTCCAGCCTGTAAGCTCATCTGCGGTTCAAATAACCAACGACTAAGCTATCCTAGAAGGAACAGAGATTAGGATCTAACTCCCACCAGGAGAACCTATGAGAAAATTGTTACTAGCGTGCTTGTTCGTTCTCGGACTGGGCTGGGCTTTGTTCAACTTCAAAGGACTGGCAGTTCAAGGCGACTACGATTCCCTAGTCTTAGACTTTAGGGAAGACATTCCAGCAGAACGGGTAGAGGCAGATATTAAGGCGATCGCCTCCCAATATCAATTGATAGCCCGGTTGAACAGTGAATTCTCCGCAACAGACCAAATTTATATTGTCAAAGGAGATGGCTATCTACTCAAAAAACTAGAAGCATCCCCTCTTCAACAAGATGTGGAGTACATGGAACCCAACTACATTTACTCCGCCTTAGACACCAGTCCCAACGACCCCATGTATGACCAGCAGTGGAACCTGGACAACATCAACATGGAAGAAGCTTGGGAAAAAACCCAAGGAGAGGGAGTTACCGTAGCAGTCATCGACACTGGAGTTAGTCCGGTGAAAGACTTGAAAAATACGGACTTAGTCCCCGGCTACGACTTCGTCAACGACAGAGAGAAGGCCGCTGACGACAACGGACACGGCACTCACGTAGCGGGAACCGTAGCCCAATCCACCAACAACAACTACGGCGTAGCTGGAGTAGCCTACAAAGCCAGCATCATGCCCCTGAAAGTGTTGAGTGCTTCCGGTGGCGGCACTATTTCCGACATTGCCGAAGCCATTAGATTTGCTGCCGACAACGGTGCAGACGTAATTAACATGAGCTTAGGCGGTGGCGGTGCCAGCAATCTGATGGAAGAAAGCATTAACTACGCCTACGACCAAGGAGTAGTAATCATAGCAGCAGCAGGAAACGAAAGCAGCAACTCTTCCTCCTACCCCGCCAGATATCCCAAAGTTATCAGCGTCTCCGCCTTAGACATAGAAGGAGTTAAAGCTCCCTATTCTAACTATGGCGCGGGAGTAGATATTTCCGCTCCTGGAGGCAGTGAAGACGCTAAAGTAGTCCAAGAAACAGTCAACCCTCGCAGCGGACAAGCCACCTTTGCTGGCTTCCAAGGCACTAGCATGGCTTCTCCCCACGTAGCCGGAGTAGCTGCTTTAATTAAAGCCCAAGGAATACAAGACCCGGCGCAAGTACTGCAAGTACTGCAAGAGTCGGCCCAGAAAGTAGACAATGACCCCGAAAACCACTTTGGTGCGGGTAAATTAGATGCAGCAGCAGCAGTAGCCTTAGCAGAGAAAGGTGGATTTAACTGGTGGAAAGACTTTTTCAACTGGCTGCGGGATAACGGTTATCTAGATCCCCGCTTCTGGTTCGACGGTGGCGCAGTCTTATTGATTCCCAAACTGATCATGGTCATTGGTGCTTACCTCCTGGCCTTGTTCCTGCGCAAGTGGAGCTGGCCTTTAGCTGCAGGCTTAGTTTTAGGCAGCAGCGGCCTATTCTTCTTGCGAGGTTTCTATATCTTCGACCTACCTCAATGGCCCTTGCGCCTGGCAGGCAGTTCAATTCCCGAACTGGGCAATGCCATTAGCGGTACACCGGAATTAAATCCTCTCTTTGCCAGCGTTTTAATTCCTTTTGCCTTAGTAGCTCTCTTAGCAGGACATGCTACCTTGAGGTGGTTTGCCATGGGTACTAGCTTGGGAGTCGCTTCTTGCTTGCTAGTGAGTGCGGCCTTATCCTTCCCCCTGTGGGGTTTAGGTGCTGGAATTATTGCTCAAGGATTCCTAGTAACCAACGCTTTTCTCTGTATTGCTTTAGTCTGGTTAGCCAATAAGGAAGATATTAAACTGGCATGAGTATCACAGTAAAAGGAACTGTAGAACAGCAAGGTTTTGGCTGGGGAACCTGGGCTTTAGTCACAGAGGCTGGGGAAACCTACGAACTATACCAACCAGTTCCCCAGTTACAGCAAGTTGGTTTGCAAGTAGCAATTACAGGCCAAGTGCGGCAAGATATTCTGACTCTAGCGGCTATAGGACCGGTGCTGGAAGTGGAATCTTTCCAACTTTCTCAGGAGAATAAATCTATGTTTTTAGTTACCGGAGCAACTAGTGGTTTAGGAAGGAGAATTGTGCGACAGTTGAGAGACGAGTCTCAGTCCGTTCGCGCTTTTGTCCGTTTAAGTGCTAATTATGAAGAATTAGAAGCTAGAGAAGCGGAGGTTTTTATCGGAGACCTGCGACAAGACAAAGATATTCGCAAAGCTTGTCGAGGAGTACAATATATTATTAGCTGCCACAGCAACAGTGGAGATCCTCAGATAGTAGATTACCGCGCCAACATCGAATTAATAGATCGGGCTAAGGAAAATGCAGTAGAACATTTCGTCTTTATTTCTGTCTTGGGAGCTGAAAGGAGTTATCAAGAATCTCCCACCTTTAAAGCAAAACGGGAAGTAGAGAAATACTTAGTCAATAGTGGTTTGAACTATACTATCTTGCGTCCTTCTGGTTTTGCCAGCAATCTCTTACCTCTAGCGGAAAGATTTCGAGATACGGGGATATATTTACTCTTGGGTAATGGCAAGAACCGTTCCTCGATTGTTAGTACTGACGATTTAGCCAAAATGGCGATCGCCTCTGTTGGAGTAGAGTCAGCCAAAAATAAGATTTTGCCAGTAGGAGGACCGGATATCCTCAAGCGAGAAGAGATTCCCCAAATTTTCTCCCGGGTTTTTAACCGCCAACCCATTGTGATCAATCCTCCACTGTTGCTATTGGATGCCTTGCGCAGTCCCTTAGAACTGCTCAATCCTCAAATAGGGGAGAACCTGGGCAGTTTCCGCACCTTATTAGCTAACGAGTTCTTTTGTACTGCCGAGGAGATTGCCAACCTGGAATCTATTTATAACCTCAAACTAGAGTCCTTAGAAAGTTTCTTGCGCCGCTATTTATAACCCTTCCCTCTTAGAACTTACGCCGAAACCCGGTTTTTTGAGCTATTAGTAGGGTGCGTTCGTAACGCACCACACTATCCATAGTTGCTACAGATATAATAGCTATTAGTAGGGTGCGTTCGTAACGCACCACACTATCCATAGTGTCTTCAAGCAAATTTTGTGTTGAGTTCTACACTCTATTCCTCATTACAGGAGAGGCAAAAATTTTTTTTACGATCAAAACCCTTACCCATCAAGCATTATAGCGAATTTCTCTCCCAGCAAGAAAAAAAATTGAGAAAACCCTTGACACTTTTTTTAAAACGTGACAGTATAAGAGTATACAAAATCCATCGTTCATCTCTAGGAAAAGAGACGGAAGTAGGGAGTTAATCCCGAAGGAACGCGCCTCCGAAAAATAACAACTGTCATATTTTGAGGCGAAGACCATGAAACTTTCTTATCGCGGCCAAACTTACGACCGCAATCCCTCTGTTACCACAGCAACAGACGTAACAGTTGAAAGCAAGTATCGGGGGGCAAATACTAAAGTGCATATGTTCAAGAACTTGCAAGTTCGCCGTTCCAATGCTGACTTAACCTATCGCGGCGTTAAGTACCACAAATAACCAATAACCAATAACCAATAACAAAAAGATTTAGTTTTCCTTCTCTATCACCCTCCACCGCCTCCTTCTCCCAAAAGCCAATTAAGGAGAAGGGGATGAGGTGAAGCAACTCCAGTAACAGCGCCCTTTCCATTAGGAGAGGGTAATTTATTTATTGGGGGGCGATGGAAAGTAGTTGTTTCGGGCTAAATATGTATTGGTCAATTGTGGGGTAGCCCCCCTTCGACTACGCGGTCCCTGCACTTCGACTACGCTCAGTGGCCGCGAAGTCGAAGGGCAGGGCAAGTCTGGGCTGCCTAGCAATACCGAGTAAACCGCGACTATTACTCAAATATTAAAAAATCATAAAATGTAGCAATTTACACAGAAAGATGGTTTATCTTAGGTATATGGCAATCGGAGGGTTTGAAAATGAAAACCACAATTCAAGTTTTTAATACTGAGCGCACCCGGCAAATCCTAATAGTGTTTTTGGTGACAGGATGCTCCTTAGTTATGGGTTCCATTCCCATTGTTCACGGCTTAAGCAGTAATAACAGCGATACGATTGTATCTATTCCTTCAGAAGCAACACTTTGGGATGGAATGGTTGACAAATAACAGTTGAACTAATGAATTAGTTCAATTATAACTAATTCAATTCTACTGTAGTACTAGAGCTTTACAATTCTACATAATTCTTATCTTATTACCCCTTTTTAATATCAAACTTTTTCCCCCCGATTAAACAGTAGGGGGGCTGTTCCATTTTAGGTGAAACCCAACCTACGAAAAATAAACTATATTCTCAAAGTCCCCCTTTGATAAGGGGGATTTAGGGGGATAGCAATCATTTTTGTATTTGATATTAAAAGTATAGCAGGAAGGAAAATCATATTATTCAGCGAAGAAACCGGGTTTCTCCCATTATTTTAGGGGAAATTGCCAAAATTTTCTGAAGAAACCCGGTTTCTAACCCCAACCATTAGTGGTAGGGTGCGTTCGTAACGCACCGCATAAAGTTATAAACGATTGTAGGTTGAGTTGACAGTTGATAGTGGACAGTTGATAGTTATACAGCAACCTGCGGTTGCTCTCACTCAATACTTAATATCAAATCTGAAAATGGTTGCTACAGATACATTAGTGAATTGGATTTCAGCCCAGAAACCGGGTTTCTCCTATTATTTTAAGGGTTAATGCTAAAATTTTGGAAAGAAACCCGGTTTCTCAACCACGGGATAACCTCAATCTATACTATGATGGGAAAAACTATTTGTAGCAAACATTCTCGTAATTCATATAACACGTTCATAGGCCCGTATATAATGTACATATTGACCAAGAAACCCTATATATTCTCAAAGTCCCCCTTTGATAAGGGGGATTTAGGGGGATAGCAATCATTTTTGTATTTGATATTAAAAGTATAGCAGGAAGGAAAATCATATTATTCAGCGAAGAAACCGGGTTTCTCCCATTATTTTAGGGGAAATTGCCAAAATTTTCTGAAGAAACCCGGTTTCTAACCCCAACCATTAGTCTAAATCTAGACTACCATTTTAAGCGAAAGACACATTTTTCTGATCAACCTCTTAATTGTTTATTGTTCATTGTTCATTGTTCATTGTTAATTGTTTATTGTTAATTGTTCATCGTTCAAATCTTCAGGGCGATCGATATCCGCCAAAGGCTCCAGCACGGAGCAAGATAAACCCAACCCTTTGGCAATCTCAGAAGTTCGAGCAAAAACAGTACCAGTACCCCAACTAATATCAGCAAATAACTGGGGAACCAACCGACTCAAACCGATTAAATAATAACCTCCATCCAAGGCAGGACCCAGGACTAAATCCTGGTGTTGGAGAGCGGTAAAAGCTTCAGTTAAAATAGCAGGATTAATCCCCGGACAGTCTATGCCAATTATAACTACAGCAGTCATGTTTTCCGCAAAAGAGTTAGTGAAAGCCGCCAGCATGCGATGGCCTAAATCTCCCTCTTCCTGGGGGCGATAAACTAACTGGGAACCCAGCCAATTTTCCATTAACTGCAACTCACCCCCAGCATAATGGATTTGTAAAGATAAAGAGGTGGTATTTTCTAGTTTCAATGCCTGGTGCAAGGTATATTCCGTCATTTTCCTCTGGAGAGATGCTGCACCTTCCGGTCCTAAGGCGGGAATCATTCTTGTTTTGGTTTTTCCCGGTTCCGGATAGCGGGTGAAGATAATTAGTCTTTCTCTCTTATTGGTTTTCATGTTTGGGTTTTTTATCTAATTTTTCAGCTATGCGGTTTAAATATTGAAGAATTATTTCGATAAGGTATTCATATTTAAATTCGGTGACAATCTCCAATGCTTGATTTAATAAATCTCTCGCTTCTATATAGTTTTCTTCTAACAATCCTAATGCTAGGTAGATCATCCCTTGTGAATAGCGATCTCGAAGAGATCCGCGAAGCGGTGCGCCATATTCGATATCGATTGCCAGAGCTTGCTGGTAGTTACATCTTGCTTCTTCCCATTCTCCTAAATGAAAGGCAAGATTACCCAAATTTTGGTAGGTATTAGCTTGTTGGTAGCGATCACTATATTCTATATAAATTGCCAGAGCTTGCTGGTAGTGACCTCTAGCCTCTTCCCATTCTTTTAACTTCTGGGCAACCATTCCCAAATTGTGGTAAGTAAAAGCTTGTAAATAGCGATCGCCATATTCAATCAAGATTGCCAGAGCTTGCTCGTAGTTTTTCTTTGCTTCTTCCCATTCTTTAAAATTGTAGGCAATTATGCCCAAATTTTGGTAGAGAATGACTTGTGGCTGGCGATCTTTATATTCAATGAAGATTGCCAAACTTTGCTGATAATTGTTTCTTGCTTCTTCTAATTCTTCTAACTGCATGGTAAGATGACCCAAACTGAGGTAGGTCTTTGCTTGTTCGTAGCGATCTTCATATTCAATGAAGATTGCCAAAGCTTGCTGGTAGTGACCTCTTGCTTCTTCCCATTCTTTTGACTCCTGGGCAACTATTCCCAAATGGTGGTAAATACTTGCTTGTGAATAGCGATCGCTATATTCAATGAAGATTGCCAGAGCTTGCTGGTAGTATGCTCTTGCTTCTTCCCATTCTCTTAACTCCTCGGCAACTATTCCCAAATTGTGGTAAATACTTGCTTGTTCGTAGCGATCGCCATATTCAATGAAGATTGCCAGAGCTTGTTGGTAGTGACCTCTTGCTTCTTCCCATTCTCTTAACTTCTGGGCAACTATTCCCAATTGGCGGTAAGTACCAGCTTGTTCGTAGCGATCGCCATATTCAATTTTAATTGCCAGGGCTTGCTGATAGTTTTGTCTTGCTTCTTCCCATTGTCTTAACTGCTGGGCAACTATTCCCAAATTATGGTAGGTATGAGCTTGTTCGTAGCTATCATTATATTCTATATAAATTGCTAGAGCTTGCTGGTATTTGCTTCTAGCCTCTTCCCATTCTCTTAGCTCAGAGGCAACCCAACCCAACTGATGGTAACTCTTAGCAAATAATAATTGTCTCTGCTTTTCTTGCATATCGCTCAGTTGCTGAATTAATTCTATTCCTTTCTGATAATAGTCTCTCGCTTGAAGGTAATTCTTTGTCTTCAAATAGCTAGAAGCTAGCCTCGCCAAGGTTAATACAATTTGTTCTTCTATCTTTCCAGTCTTAATTTCCTCGGGATAAGTCTCAAGTGCTTCATAGACAAACTGAGATAATTCCAGTTTCCTAGGGAGATGGTTAATTAATTTTAAGTATTGGTCTAAACAAAAAAATATATTAACTTTTTCTTGCTTATTCAAACAAATAACCAGGGCGTTATAAAGGTTTTCATATTCTAGATGAAAAAATAATTTCCCCAATTTCCGTTGGTTAGCTTCATTGGATTCCAGATAATCTTCATAAAAATTCGCTAACCGTATATAATGATTCTTAAATCCCTCCTGTAAAGCCTCCCTAGTAGCCTCATCCAATTCATTTAGCTTTGCCTTCAAAAAATAGGGAAAAATTGGTTGAATTGTTATAAATTCAGTATCATCTTGACTAGCAGAAAGCAAACCCCAGTTAATTGCTTCTTCAAGAGCTGCATCAAACTTATCAAAAGGGTAATCTTTAAACGGTTCTAGCTTTTTTAGTTCATTCTTATAATTATCAATAGCTTTAGCATGATGGAAAATAACCCCACTAAAAGGAGCCAAACACAACAACAACTTTTGAGCATCGGGAGATAAATTACTATGAGAATACTCCACGCATTTGAGAATACTTCTCGTCTTATCCTCCCCCTGCCGATCCAACTCCAAATCTGCAGCCTGCAACCCCGCCAAAACCTCAGCGGGAGATTGCTTCTTCAGATTAGCCAGAACCACTTCCATAGCCAAAGGATAGCCAGCCAAAAGCTTCATCAACTTAGTAAAATCCTCGTCTTCCTTTATCCTTTCAATCTTATTTCCTGCCACATTTCGTTCCAGAATCTTCTGAGCTAAGACAGTCCTGGCTTCCCGATCCAAGCCCCTTAATTGATAAATATTATCTTTAAAAGTCTTCTCCTTCAACCAATCCTCACTACCGCGAGAACCCAGCACTATCTTCGTATTTCCTCCCACTAACCTGGCCAAAAAATCCCGAATCTGGTTTCTCTCAGCTTCCGGCAAAGTATTCTCAATGGCCAATTGCTGTCCCGTCACCGATTCCAAATTATCCAGAATCAAGACGTAAGAATTAGCTCTCAGCAGCTCGATTAACTCTTCCACTTGAGCGGCCAAAGGAGTGACTTGAAAAATAGCTCGTTCCTCTTCCTCCTCATAAACCTGGGAACCCAGATCAAAAACAATTTGCTCTAAATTCCAGGCTTTCTCATCGTAACCGAAATAAAATATTTTCCCAGCAAAATTAGTAGCTTGCCACCATTCCCGGAGGTAATTGAGTAAAGTAGTCTTTCCCGTTCCTCCCATGCCCTGCAACAGCAAAATATTCTGTTTCAGCAAAGCTTTTTCTAGCTTCATAATCTCCAAATCTCGCCCCACAAAGCCGTAGGTAGGAGCAGGAAACCGATACCGCTGGCTGCGGCGGAGAAAATATTCTTTCTTTTCCTGAAAAGTAAACTGCCGCAAATTGAGATTAACCTGTCCGTTGCCGTAAACTACAGGTAACAACCAATCTTCCAAATCGATCGCCTGATTAAAATAAGCCCCCCTGCTTTTTTGCTGATAAAGTTCTTTCCGGGACAGTCTAATGGCTGTAGCTAACTGTTCCTTAGCAAATAAATGCCCGTACAGCTCTTCCATCATCAAAACTGCAGCAGAAACAGTCACGGAATAACCCATAGCTACCACCATTTGCATACCTGCAGCCAGGAGTTGACTCCCCACACTGGTTTCCCGGAAAACCTCAGCCTTTTCCCCAGCAAAAGCAATTTGTTTCCCCGACTGACAAGCATTGAGAATGCAAACAGGTATCCTTTGATAGTTGACAGTTGATAGTTGATAGTTGACAGTTATACTGCAACCTGCGGTTGCTCTTACTCAATACTAAACAATTATAGCACCCCTCCAGAAACTCAGCAAAATTGCTCCTGCTCTCCTTAATAAGATAAACAACTTCGCCCCCCTTATTAAGGGGGGATTAAGGGGGGATCCGAACCCATAGACAAATAATAAGAATC
>JH610644.1 GCA_000252485.1 Prochloron didemni P4-Papua_New_Guinea
CAACTATCCACTATCAACTATCCACTATCAACTATCCACTATTCTTTCTTGAAGTTTTTCAACAACCAGGTAAGATTGATACCCGTAATCAACCCGATTACAGCTACACTAGCGAAAATTATAATTAGGTCAATAAATAGGTCGAATGATAACCCATCTTCGATTCTGTTTAATATTCTATAAAGGTCCATATTGACAAGGCCAGCAATAAGCAAAACCTGTGCGGAGGCCCAACTAATTATATTGGCAGTTATCCAGCCAGTAGCTTTTTTTAAGAACTTCATTAAAACAACTTTTTGGGCAATACCAAGAAAAATTCCTGGCATAGCTACGCTCAAAAGAGAAGCAGTATACAAACTGTTTAGGCTTACCAAACCAACTATTAAACCGCCTAAAGTTCCACCGAAGATGCTGACTGGTAGCCACAAAATCGGTTGTTTAGCTTGCCCAACCAAAGCAAGTGTTTGGCCAAAACCAATTGAAGCTCCAATTATAAAACCTACTAGGGTAAATAATATTAGAGTAGTTAAATCACCGAGTGAACCACCATCCCCTATTGAAAAGGCAACAAGAAACATAGCTGACGTAATAAACGGACTTACTACGGTACAACCCACAGCAGTTGCTACCGTCCACCTCAATAGAAAAAGCCATTCCTTTCT
>JH610645.1 GCA_000252485.1 Prochloron didemni P4-Papua_New_Guinea
GAAGCGCCGCTCTTAGCGCCCGCACCCTACTATTTGATAAATGAAAAGGAAAACAAATGCTAATATATAAATGGAGCAAATATAATTGTTACTGGATTACAAAAAAATAATGGCGAGGTGGGCATCGCCCACCCTACGATAAGATTAAAATATATTGCGTTAAATAATTGACGATAAGCAAAAATCAGCAAAAAAAACATGAAAATAGGCTTATTAGGAACGGGATTGATGGGACAGGCTATGGCTCTAAAGCTATTAGAAGCTAAACTACCAGTCATAGTCTACAATCGTACAGAATCTAAATTAGCCCCACTACGAGAAGCAGGAGTAGAAATTGCTGATTCTCCCATGGCAGCAATTAAAGCAGCAGATTGTCTAATTTTAATGCTGACAGATAAAGCAGCCATAGACTCCACAATCCTCGCAGAACCAGCTCGTTCTGCCCTGAAAAATAAAGCTATCATTCAAATGGGAACTATCGCTCCCGAAGAAAGTAAAGCCATTAGAGATGAAGTAGTTGCTGCAGAAAGCGAATATTTAGAAGCCCCAGTTTTAGGAAGTATTCCCGAAGTAAAAACGGGTAAATTATTAGTCATGGTAGGTGCGACGGAGCAACAGTTTAATCAATACTATGAATTGTTCCAACATTTTAGCCCCGAACCAAGGCATGTGGGTGCTGTGGGTACTGCAGCGGCAATTAAATTGGCATTAAATCAGTTAATTGCTGGGTTAACGGCAACTTTTGCTCTCAGTTTAAGCTTCGTTCGTCATGAAGGAGTGGAAGTGGAACAGTTCATGGAAATATTGCGGCCCACCGTGCTTTATTGTCCTACTTTTGATAAGAAATTAAAACGAATGTTGGAAGGCAATTTTGCTAATCCTAATTTTCCAACTAAACATTTGCTCAAGGATACAAACTTGTTCCTGAATCAAGCGGGGGAAATGGGTTTAAATGCCAGCAGTTTGGCAGGAGTAAGAGCAATGGTAGAAAGGGCGATCGCCTTAGGATTTGCGGAAGATGATTATTCTTCTCTTTTTGCAGCAATTAATTCCGAATATTAAATAAGTTTAGATGTGGTTATATCCCCCTAAATCCCCCATGTGGTCGGGGGACTTTTAGAATAAATTTTTTGTCTTTTTTAGAATGTACGAAATGATTTTTAATCTATTATTTTAAATAAAATCACCAAGAAAATAAATTTTCTTCTCTTGTTCAATACTTCTCTGACAATCCTCAATAGATTGTTCTATGTATCGCTTATGTTCAAGAAGTTCTACCTTGTTAACCAGTGGCAGTAATGATTTAAAAAAGTCAATACGCTTTTGATATATAGTTACTCCACTCCAACTCCAACCACTAAAACTTGGTTCTAGAGGGATTTTTTTAAATTCCTCTAAATTCTTGTTGTAGTGAAGAAATACACCGATTAGTTTCTTGCGTCTTTCACCGGAAAAATCTGTTATAATATTGAAGATGAATGTCATCCACTCAATATCTTCATGTCTTGTCTTGATAATATTTTCTAGTACACAGTCTTGTTTTTCCCACAAAGAACTATCATCTTTTTTCTTAGTTTTAAAAAGACAAGATATTGTTAAATCGTAATTTGATGTAAATATCGTTTTCTTCTTTTCTAATTGATAAATATATTCCATAGTGCGACTTATGAATTCCACATAATCGTCTCGGTTCCATATACAAGAATAATCTAGGTCATTACGAAAAACATTTGATACCTCTTTACTATCGTACAACCAATCAATATATTCAAATATAAAATTAGAATCTAAGTCTAAAATTATCGCAAATATTTTCATCTCATGAGCGATAGAAGAACTATGTAAACTAACCTTTAAAACTGTAAAATAAGTTTGTTTGAGTAAATTTAAATTACCTTCAAACCAATTATTCAAGATTTGATTGATATCTAATTGAGAAAATATACAAGATAATATCTTCCCGGAGCTTAAATTCTCATTCCTGCTTCTATCTACGAGTATTTCTATTACTCGAACAATGACATTTTTGTCAATTAAACGATATTTCATAAGAAAATATAGGCTATCGGGCATTTGATTTATTGTACTTTTCTTATAAAGCTCGTAAAGTTGCTCGCAATACTCTTTGTCTTCAGAGGTAATTTTGTCTTTAGGAACTGAATAATAAAAATTGAATAGCCATCGATTATTTTGAAATAAATTTCCCAGGTAAAGATAATGTTTTATTACCTTTGTATATAGGAAATCATCACAATAAGCTAAATCAATTAATACTTGTTCTATTAGACTGTCAAAATAGAAACAGTTAGAATTATTGATTATAATATTCATCGTTTTTTCAATTTCCAGACAATGCTGGAATAACTTCTCGTAGTCAGAGTAGTTATAATTTTTAAGATAATCTCTAATTTGCTGTTCTTTCAATTTTGTACAGTCTTCGTAGGTCAGTTGGGAACCTAGCCAATCAAATCTCAGTACTTTGGAGAGGGTGTAAATTGAATGAATAAAACGATTTCGTAAATTTTGGTCGAATAAAACTTGATATTCCTGCAAGCAATCTAGATATTCTTGAACTATAAGACAATGGCTATAGTTATCTGTTTCTAGCTCCGATTTGATAAAAGGAATAATATATTGTGCGTCTTTTTTGACTATTTCATTTACTTTGAGACCAAATTTCGTGTAATTTTGCAAAGTATTAAGAACTACATCTCTAAAAATAGGTACTTGGTAAAGCAGAAAAACACTTTGCCAAATCATCTTTCTCAATTGAAACAATTCTTCTGTAGCTTGCAAATCAAAATCATAAACTTTTATTATAATTCCTTTGGCGCTTGAACTGTCGAAGTGAGTTTTAAGGTAATTTTGAGCTACATCCAAAAATAGTTTTGAGAACAGTTCGCTATTTTCTCCTTTTACTCTTTCACACAGCTTATCAATCACTGCTCTTTGTTTTTCAAACCCATAGGCGTAAGAGTCATGTTTAAACCCAAAGTCTTCAGTAATTAGCTTTCGTACACCCTCTTGCTTTTCAGGACATTTAACAAGGTATTGAAAAAGCAAATCTAATGCCATTTGGAAGTTATCTTGGCTAGAATTAATGAATAACCCTAAGATAGTGAGCAATGAATCGGAAGAAAGATTATAATTATGCTTGCTCTCTCTTTCTACAGTTTTTACTCCTAGGTTTGAGATGCGATCGCGCACATGGATAAGGATATCAGTCTCTTTAAGAAACCAAAATACTTGAATAAAATCCATTAAACTGGTTTCATCTTGTGACTTTTTATAACTTTCCCAACTAATATCTACTTCTTGTGGACGCATT
The DNA here is from genome assembly GCA_000252485.1 of Prochloron didemni P4-Papua_New_Guinea. Classification (GTDB taxonomy): domain Bacteria; phylum Cyanobacteriota; class Cyanobacteriia; order Cyanobacteriales; family Prochloraceae; genus Prochloron; species Prochloron didemni. Next base: position 3,329 of record JH610645.1, read on the forward strand.
ATCTGAATCACTTCCTCACTATAAAAGGCGTTCAATACTGGGTTGAGGGCATCCACAAACTCCCTCTTATAACGAGGAAAGAAATTTTCTAGAAGAGTAGAGAACTTGAGTATTTTCTCTACGAAGAAAGCAAGATAAAAAAGATAAGTAGCAAGAACTTGGTCGGAGGTTCGCACAACCTCATCTTCATACAAATCTAAGATTTCTAAATCATGAAGTGGGCGGACTGCTTCCCGAAACACATCTTTAGACATGCCAAAAGCATCTTTAATTTCTGCCATCATCTCTTCATTGGAATAATCCACAAATCGAAAAAAAGCAACAATAGCTGCAGTTTTCAAAAGGTTATCCTCAGCTAACTCCTCTAAATCTTTTGTAATTGAACTATAATATTCATCATAGACAGATGATACGTCATTAATACTTTGGAGGTTATTTTCCTGCTTGGCAATTTCTGCAATCATCAGGGCAAGACGAGGATTGCCTTGTGAAATATCAGCAATACGTTCTAGATAATGTTGATTATTTATATTACATTCGTTTTTAACAAGTTTCTTGATTTGTTGCTCTTCTAAAGATTCTAGTTCTAGCTCAATTAAATTGTTGTTTTTCTCAAAATCTTCTGCAATCTTCAAAACTTGTTCTAAAGCATAGTCTCGAACTGTGACAATAACTTTAATTTGTCGATTTTCACCTTGGTCGTGCAACAGGTCAATGAAATAGTTAAATCCACTGACGCGGTTAGCATCATCAACAAAGATGAGGTACTTTCCCGGTTTTGAGAAATAAACACGTATATCCTCGAAAATATCTCGTCCTTGAAAGAAAATACATTTAACTTCATAATCGGGATGAGACCTGACAAATCTATTACATATCTCCAGTGCAAACCGAGATTTTCCTATACCTGCTTTACCGGAAATTATTGCAAGGTTTTTTGCTTCCAGTCCTTCCAAAACTTTCTCTAGTTCTTGCTCGCGAAAATGGAAAGTTGTATTGAGAGGAATAGCGATTTTTCTTTTATTGTATGCTTTGACAAACTCATCGGGGCTGAGAATTTGTCCTGTATCTACCTCAACACCAAGAAAATCTCTTGCAATACCTGGATATTTTTGGTACAAGTCATATGGAATAGAATCAATCCCGAATATCTTGAGTTTTATCCCATGCTTTTGACATTCTTTTTTCAGAGGTTCCACTTGTTTAGGTTTCAAGGTAGAAGTGTGGCACAAAACTATTTCCTCAATTTTGCTTATTGGTATCCCAGTTTTTTGCTCGTTCAAACATTTTTCAATATCCTCTTTGAACTTTTTGCCAACTTCGTCTTTCTGAGTTGTATATTCTGCAAAAATATATTTTCCATTAGGGAGAACAATTAAGGAATCAGGAGTGCCTTTCCTAACCTTATTCGCTCCAATTACAGAACCAATAGAATTAATTTGTTCGTAGCCTTTTGCATGTAGGTAAGCATCCGCCAATTTTTGGAACGTTCCACCATCTAAACTACTAAGTTCATTTTGAATTTGATTTATTTTTGACATCTCTCACAATAAACTGGATCTTCTTTAATGTAACTTCTTTACTATTATAGTCTAAATTTTAGTTTTTGGTGGTAAGATATAATACAAAATCTGAAAAAGAATGCTACGGATCTCATAACGGTTGGAGTGTTTTTACAAATAGATTCAAAGTCCCCCTTATTAAGGGGGATTTAGGGGGATAGAAACTAAATGACAATAGAAACTAGAAGTCAACAAGGAATAAAACAATCCCCACCAAAGAACCGATGAACAATACTAGACTGCTTAAAGAAGCGATCGCGAATCCCAAGGTTCTTTTTTCTGCTGCTTGATAGTAGCCCAAGGCAAAGAGAATCCGACCCACAAGCCATGCTGCACCGATTCCAGCTCCCCAAAGAGGATTAATATAGAAACAAAACAACCACAGCAAAGGTAAGAAAAAAACTAATTGCTCTAATGTATTTTGTTGTACCCGTACCACTCTTTCAAAATCTGGGTCTCCGGTGATTGCTGGAGGGGGTACGTTATATTTCATTCTGGCTCGACCCACATTGACAGTTAAGATGAAATAGAGCAATAAAGTAGCAACGGTAACTAAACTCGGCCAAACTGACATATTCAAAACCTCAACAATATGGATGGTCCAACTCTTGATTGTTGATAGTTGATAGTTGATTGTTGATTGTTCATTGTTTATTGTTCATTGTTTATTGTTCATTGTTAATTGTTAATTGTTCATTGTTCATTGTTAATTGTTCATTGTTAATTGTTCATTGTTCATTGTTAATTGTTCATTGTTCATTGTTTCAACGCCAACCTTGATCAGCCTGTTGTAAGACGTAAACAGCAACATCGTTAATTTCCTCCTGGGTTAAACGATCTTGGAAGGCAGACATATTATTTTTCCCCTTTGCCACCAAAGAAGAGATGGCCTCGATAGAATCCATCTTATTCCATCGCAGCGCCCGTTTTTTCAGACCCTTGCCCCACCTAATGATATTACCACCGTTCGGATGGCAAGCAGCGCAATTAACAGTAAAGATTTTGGCTCCATTAGCTGTATCCGCTGCCAACGCAGAACTATTTCCTACTAGTACTATGAAAATAGCCAATGTAATGGCCAATATTTGTTTATAAATCCTCATTGGTTGATTTATTTTATTGCTTGTTGTTAATAATGAATTGATTCCAGAAAGGAAGAAGAGGAAAGCTAGCTCTAGCTTCCCTCTTCCCAAGATTATCAAATAATAAGCATTCAGCAAATAGCCCCACTGCGAAGCAGATCGCTTCGCGAGCGCCCATCGCCCATGGAAAAAAGATTTACTATTTCCACTTCTGAGCTACAAGTTCAGCCAAATCTACAACTCGCTGAGAGTAACCCCACTCATTATCATACCAAGCCACTACTTTCACCATGTCGCCACCCATTACCATGGTCAGGCTCCCATCTACGATAGAAGAACAGTCAGTACCTCGGTAATCGCAGGAAACCAGGGGCAGATCGTTGTAACGCAGAATTCCTTTTAAAGGGCCTTCAGCGGCTGCTTTGAGAGCGTCATTGACTTGCTCTTTAATACAACCTTGCTCTACTTGAACCACCAAGTCCACTACGGAAACGTTAGGGGTGGGAACCCGCATGGCAATACCATTTAGTTTTCCTTTTAGTTCGGGTACCACTAAGGCAACTGCTTTGGCTGCTCCTGTAGATGTAGGAACAATGTTTATGGCTGCTGCTCTTGCCCGTCGCAAATCCCGGTGACTGGCATCTAATAAACGCTGGTCTCCCGTATAGCTATGGGTAGTAGTCATTGTGCCTTTAACAATCCCAAAGGTGTCGTTTAGTACCTTGGCAAAGGGAGCGAGACAGTTGGTGGTACAACTAGCATTGCTGACTACATTATGCTTATGGTGTTCGTAATCTTTCTCGTTGACCCCAACCACATAAGTGCCGATATTTCCTCCTTTCCCAGGAGCAGTAATCAAAACTTTCTTTGCCCCTGCTGTTAAGTGCTTGGAGGCTCCTTCTTCCGTCACGAAGACTCCCGTAGATTCGATAATCAGGTCAATGCCCCAATCAGCCCAAGGCAGGTTTAAGGGATTGCGATCGGATACACACTTAATGGTTTTGCCATTGACAATTAAAGAATTTTCATCAGCGTCAACATCCCCATCAAAGATACCCAGCATGGAATCGTACTTGAGCAGATGAGCGTTAGTTTTTGGGTCTGAGGTATCGTTAATACCTACTAAATCTAGCTGGCTGTTTTCCCTGCCAGCCCAGCATCTCAGGAAGTTACGTCCAATTCGTCCGAAACCGTTGATTGCTACTCTAATCACTGCTTGCCCTCTGCTTTCTAGCTGAATTTATTAAATGATTGTTATTGACGATTCCCCCGCTCTAAGGAGCTGGAGATTCTTGTTTCATCGATTGGGCTTAACCAAGCAGGACGAATCCAACTTAACCAGAGGTCCAATCTCCACAAGCTTGACTTACGATCCGCCTTGAGGCCGTAGTTCAAAAAGCTTTTTTACTAGGCACAATTTCCTTTGGTTTTGAGGAAGTCCTATATTTTATAAAACAAATCATATCGTAAATAGGACAAGAAATTTCACATTTATCTCAATTTGCTTCTAAGCTTTGAGATTTTTCCGCAGAGTTACCCGGTTTCTGCCTAAGTCCTAATTCTCAATAGTCACGGCTTACCCACGATTGTTAGGCAGCCCCCAGGGCTACCCCACCATTGACTTTCGACCTAGGGCTTGCTGGAGAACAACTACTTTTGACCACACCCGGAAGGGGTGCGGTCAAAAACAGTTGAATTTTTAATTCTCAATAGTCGCGGCTTAACCTGAAAGTTAGGCAGCCCAGAGGGCTACCCCACAATTGACTTTCTACATATTCAGACCCAAACAACTACTTTTGACCACACCCACCCGGAAGAGGGTAAGAAGACTACCCACCGGGTCATCTACCCCCTTCCCCCCTCCTCTGAAAAACAGATTTAGTTAATTGGCAGTTGTCAGAACTGAAAAAAGAAGCTATTACATAGCTAGTTTAATTGAAATTTTTGCTTGTTCTGGTGTGTGAGGAGATAGGATGTTGAAAATGAAAATTGTCGATTTAACGGGAAGACCGTTCCATTTTATTGGTATTGGCGGCATTGGCATGTCCGCTCTTGCTTATATTTTAGCTCGCCGTCAGCTCCCCGTATCTGGTTCCGATCTTCGTTCCAGCCATATTACCCGGCGCTTGGAATCTGAGGGAGTCCATATTTTTCATCGTCAAGAAGCAAGTAATTTAGAATTTTTCCAACTCACCAATAGCCTTAGTACACCGGCATTAAGGTCGGTAGGTCAAGGAGAAAGTAGAGTTTCTTCTTCGACCGGTGGCTGTTTGGTGCAAGAAAAATTGCCCCCTAGTTTGCCTCAAGTAGTTTATTCCACTGCCATTGGTGCTAGCAATCCAGAATATCAAGGGGCGATGAAGAGCAATTGTCCTCTATTTCACCGTTCTGATATTCTGGCTGCATTGATTGAGAATTATCGCAGTATTGCCATTAGCGGAACTCATGGCAAAACCACTACTAGCAGCTTAATGGGTTACGTGTTGCTGGAGGCAGGTTTAGATCCTACTCTGATTATCGGCGGGGAAGTTGATGCTTGGCAAGGCAACGCTCGCGTGGGGGCAGGAGATTTGCTGGTAGCTGAAGCTGATGAATCGGATGGTTCTTTGATTAAACATTCTCCTGCCATCGGAGTTGTGACTAATATTGAATTAGACCATCCAGATCACTTTGAAAATCTGGAGCAATTAGCTAACATTTTTCTGATTTTTGCCGGACAGTGCGGCACTTTGGTGGGTTGCATCGATTGCGAAGTGGTACGGCAAGAACTTAAACCCCAAATTACCTATAGCGTTAGAGAAGGTGCTAATGCAGATTATACGGTTAAGAAGGTTCGCTATCATGGCGGAGGCAGCACTGCGGAGGTGATGGAAAGAGGACAATTGCTGGGAGAGATGAATTTGCAGTTACTGGGAACCCACAATCTTAGCAATGCTTTAGCAGTAGTGGCAGTGGCGCGACATCTCGGTTTAGAATTTGAGCAAATTGCAGGAGCGATCGCCTCTTTTAGGGGAGCAAAACGACGCTTTGAAGAGCGGGGTAAGTGCAAGGGAATTACTTTTATCGATGATTACGCTCACCACCCCAGTGAAATCCTCTGTACTTTAGAAGGTGCAAGGTTACGAGTGGATCGAAGCTCTGAAGAAAAAAGGGTGGTAGCCATTTTTCAACCCCATCGTTATAGTAGAACCACCACGTTTATGGATGAGTTTGCTACCGCTTTTAAAAATGCCGATTTAGTGGTGGTGACGGATATTTACAGTGCCGGGGAAGTAAACAACTCTGGTATTTCTGGTTCTGATTTAGCAGATGCCATCGCTGCCCATCATAACTCACTGGTCTATCATCCTGCTTTGCAATCTTTGAGCAGTTTCTTGGTGGAGATTTTACAACCAGGGGATTTGACTCTATTCTTAGGGGCAGGTTCTCTGAATCAAATTATTCCGGAAGTCATTGCTTTATGTTCTTCAGCAAAAGAACAAAACCAGGCCAAGATCGTCTCAATTACCTAGATGATTGGAGCAAAATCTGTTTTATGTTCTCTTAAGATTGTCTAAACCAAGGAAACAAAGCCATGACCCGTGTTATTTCTGCCAAGAAACCGTTTTTTTACAGCACCAGCAAAATGAACCCTACTGCAATTAATTTACCAGGAACCGATTGCCGCATTGAACCTCAAGTACCTTTAGCTAATTTCACAACCTATAGAGTTGGGGGAGCGGCTGAGTGGTATGTGGCCCCGAAAAACAGGGCGGAATTGCAAGCCAGTTTTGAGTGGTATCAGGGACAGGATTTACCTCTGACACTTTTGGGTGCTGGTTCTAATTTATTGGTGAGCGATCGCGGTCTTCCCGGTTTAGTGGTTAGCACTCGCCACCTGCGCCACAGTGTTTTTGACCCAGAAACGGGTAGAATAACTGCAGGTGCTGGGGAACCCATTGCTAAAATGGCTTGGAGAGCTGCTAAACGGGGTTGGCAAGGTCTAGAATGGGCTGTAGGCATACCTGGTACTGTGGGAGGGGCGATTGTCATGAATGCAGGAGCCCACAACCAATGCGTTGGTGATGTTCTCGTTAGTGCCCTGGTGCTTTGTCCCAATGGCAATATTGAAGAATATAAGCCGGAAGATTTGAACTACAGCTATCGTACTTCCAATCTCCAAGGGGATAATCGAATTGTGATTCAAGCCACTTTTCAGTTACAACCAAATTCTTCCAGAGATGAAGTGATGGCCAAGACCAATCAAAACTTCAATCAGCGTAAAAGTTCTCAACCCTATCACTTACCAAGTTGTGGTAGTGTGTTTCGCAATCCTCAACCTAAAGCAGCGGGTTGGTTAATCGAACAACTGGGTTTAAAAGGATATCAAATTGGGGGGGCTCAAATAGCTCATCGCCATGCTAATTTTATTCTCAATTGCGATAATGCCAAAGCCAGGGATATTTTTCACTTAATTCGTCACGTTCAGGAGCAAGTAGAATATCATTGGTCTGTATCTTTAGAACCAGAAGTAAAAATCGTTGGGGAGTTTTGACCTAGGAAAATGCTGGGTTTAATAGTTTTGGTTACAATTACTAGAACTGGCTAGATTAAATCAGAAAAAGAGTTTTAAAAGTAGATAGTTCCATTTCAAAGAGTTAAACAAACAAGAAAAAGATGACAAAAGGTAAAGGATTTGGTTTTGGTTTAGGCAAAATGAAAGAACTCACTGAAGCTTTCAAAAAGGCTCAGGAGGTTCAAGAAGGAGCCAAACAACTTCAAGATGAGTTGGAGACTCTGGAAATAGAGGGTAGCAGTTCTGATGGACTGGTGACTGTTATCCTCAGTGGCAATCAAGAACCTCGAGGTGTTAAAATTTCTCCGGAAGCTCTTAGTAAAACTCCTGAAGAGCTTTCTGAAGTGGTACTAGATGCCATCCAAAATGCTTATCAAAAGTCTACGGAAACCATGCGATCGCGCATGGATAAACTCACCAGCGGGTTAAATATTCCCGGTCTTCAATAGTGACCAGTGACCAGTGACCAGTGACCAGTGACCAGCGATAAATTATCAGTTAGTCCATAGTCACTGGTTAACAGGTTAACAGTGATTTTGATAAACAAAATGACAATTAAACGAACTTATTATATCTATAGCGCTTCGCTCGCCTTGCGTGTTGTTACAACTAAATAAAGAGCCTTTGATACATTTGGAGCCTCAGAAAAATCTGTAAATGGACGAGCTCCAAGCCCTATATAACAATATTAGAACGATTGCTACAGGGATTAGCAATCGCTGCTGTGCTGTATTAACTATCAACTGTCAACTATCAACTGTCAACTGCTATATGACTTATAAACTATTATTCGTCTGCCTCGGTAATATTTGTCGTTCCCCGTCAGCAGAAAATATTATGAATCATTTGCTGGAGCAAGCTAACTTGAAAGACAAGATTAGTTGCGATTCTGCAGGTACTTCTAGTTATCATATCGGTGCTGCTCCTGACAGCCGCATGACGGCAGCGGCCGCCAAACGAGGCATAAAGTTAGTGGGTCGAGCTAGACAGTTTCGAGTCTCCGATTTTGAGGACTTCCACCTAATCTTAGCTATGGACAAGAATAATTATCGGGATATTCTTTATTTGGACAAAAGGGGAGAATATAAGGATAAAGTAAAATTGATGTGCGATTTTGCTTCTCATCATCCAGAGCAAGAAGTTCCCGACCCCTATTATGGCGGTTCTCAAGGCTTCGACAATGTCATCGACCTGCTGTTAGATGCTTGTGATGGTTTGTTGCAGTATGTTGTTAAACAAATTTAGGATAGTGGATAGTTGATAGTTGATAGTGGATAGTGGATAGTTGATAGTTGATAGTTGATAGTTGATAACAATCAACTATCTGTCAATAGTATTATTTTGGACTAATTCTACAGGCAAA
>JH610646.1 GCA_000252485.1 Prochloron didemni P4-Papua_New_Guinea
TCGGAATAGGTAGACTCTTACAAGTTTTCCCCTCCACAGTACCGGACGTACAAGTTTCCAAGTATCCGGCTCCTGCTGTTTTAACCTAGTGGCTGAATATTTTCCAGAAGATACTTTATGTACCAATTGCAAGATTAATCCAGGCTTATCAATGCTGCTTTTTTACCTTGGTCTTCTTACACTCTAGTTACGATACCTAAAGCAGAAGGCTCTATCTTTTCCTAGAGGTTAATCCGTACTTTATTCGGTTTTCGGTTTCATTTTCAGCCCCGGCCAAGTCTGCTCATCTTTCGATGCCTGACAAATTTTGAATCAGTATCCGCTCAGTTATACAATGCTAATTGCTTTCCTGTTCACTTTCGTGATAGCGGCGTTCGCTTTTTAGCGGGTCGTCAACCCCAGGGAATTGGTTCACCTCACGGTTATCCTACAGCAGAGCTGACCCTGTGGTCGTTAATTCGTTCCCCATCTTTGAGATACGACGGGGTTAGGGTTCCAGCACAGTCCGGCGCTTTATTGGAGTTATGAGAATACTTAAGTTGGATGGTATTCTCCTTGCTGCATTAAGAGGTATCAGTTCCTTTCCTCTTATCCGGCATTACGAACCCTTCATACTGAATTCGCTGTTCGCTACCCATACCCGTCTTCGGACTCATCTAATTCGTAAGGTGAACTCCCCCCTCTTAGACTTAATCCTCTAGCTGTGAAACCCCCCTGTTGCCAGGGACGCTCCTTCGGTGTCCGACAGACCATAACTCACGTCTGGGGATTTCTCCCACTCTCAAATGAGACATCGAATCGCACCAACTCTTACCGATAACGTAGTCCCCATAAAGAGGACTTAGACTGGTCAGCTAGCTTTGGCTTTAGGGCACGAAGCCCCGCTGCTTCAGCGCGGGGTGCTGACATTATTCTTTGCTCTCCCAGTTGATTTTTAATCTATTTTTACTTTACATTATCCTTGGTAGGTTGAGGGAGTGGAAATCCACCCTAGCCATTAATCTCTTTTATATATATAGCAGTTGACAGTTGATAGCTTTTCAGTGACCAGTGACCAGTGACCAGTGAGACGGTGTTTTCAGTTTTTAAAATTTTGGTCACAATCATGTAATTTCAGAAACTTTTCAATCCCTTAGCTAGTAATAGTTTGAGTATATTTTGAGCGATTTCAGATGATTGTCGAGTGGACAGTTGAATAGCAGTTGACAGTTGATAGTTATACTGCAACCTGTATAAATGCTGGAACTCAATAGTAAACACTTTCATAGGCCGGTATATAGATGTACATATTGAGTCCAAGAAATGCTATATACTAACAAAAACGATTATTTAAGCAAAAATGGACGCGATCGAGATAACGGGTTTACGCTATTACGGATATGTAGGCTATTTTACCGAAGAACAAATACTAGGTCAATGGTTTGAAGTAGATTTAAGCCTGTGGTTAGATTTATCTGTGGTAGGTCAAAGCGATCGCCTAGAAGACACCTTAAATTACGTAGAAGTAGTAGATCAGGTACGCCAACTCATAGAAAACTCAAAATTCCAGACCATCGAACGCTTGAATACAGCTATTGTAGAAGCAATTCTCCAATTCCAATTAATTCACAAAGTTCGCTCGCGGTTGGTGAAGGTATCCCCCCCTATTCCCGGTTTTCGGGGTCACATTGCCATCGACATGGTCCGAACCAACAATGAAGTATAGCACTACGGATTTAGGTTAGGACATTAATAAAGCCGGAAACCTAGTCATAGCCTATTTTTTAATTTTTAATTTTGAATTTTGAATTGCCCGTAGCGCTATATCTTGAGGTTGCACAGTGTATAACTCTGAGAAATTGACAACGACACCACAGAAAACGAGCGCCATCGCCCTAGGCAGCAACCTGGGGGACTCCCAGGTTACCCTAGAAGCCGCCCTGAAAACCCTCGATGAAACCAGCGGCATTAGGGTTAAAACCTACTCTAGCTGGTACGTAACAGCCCCCATAGGCGGGCCAGCAGAGCAACCCAGTTATCTCAATGGCTGCGCTCTTTTAGAAGTAGAGCAAACTCCCCAAGAATTACTCCAGACTCTACTGGCCATTGAAGACCAGTTTGGCCGAGTCCGTCAAGAACGTTGGGGACCGCGAACCCTAGACTTAGATTTACTTTTATTTGAAGATTTAATTCTGGACACCCCCCACCTACAAATACCCCACCCGCGCATGACTCAGAGAGCTTTTGTTTTGGTGCCATTGGCGGAAATAGCTCCCGACTGGATAGAACCAGTTTCTGGAGAGGCGATCGCCCAACTGGTTGAAAAGGTAGATTGTTTGGGAGTGACTTTATCTATCAAGCGGAACTAACAATCTGGTCGCAAATCGGATTCCACACTTCGTGCTGTGATCGCGCAATGGATTCTAGTTGTGCTTTTTTTTCTTCTTGATACATTGATTTCAATTATTGTACTCTATAAATATTCAATGTGCAATACTTTACCATAAATAATTTTTAGCGATCGCAATATTGCCTGATAAACACACATCAACATCTGTGCCTGCATCTCCTTTCCGGTTGATATCATCTCCCACATAGAGATAGCCGTCCTCTTGCTTGACGAACTCCGTAAGTAGGGGACGAGTACAGAGGGAACAAAAGACTATCTCTGGCTCAGGCGTGCCTGGTTCTAGGTGGGGAAAGTTGACCGTCCAGAAGCTTCCCGACTCGGGGGGTAGAACTAGTAACTTTCGTAACACCCAAACAGTCCACTGTGTCGCCCTTTCCCAGTCCAGTTCTCTGTCGCTTCTCTTAAAGTGAGACAAGGCGATCGCTGGTATCCGATGTATAGTGGCCTCTCGGGCCGCCCCTATTGTTCCCGAGCAATAAATGTCTGAGCCCATATTGCAGCCAGCATTAATCCCAGAGACAACAAAATGGATATCGTCGAATAGATAGTTGACCCCTAAACGAACGCAATCCGCTGGCGTACTATCGACACTGACTTCAGTCTGCGATCGCCATTCCACTGGTATGACTGTGCGAATATTGACCTGATGTCCACAGCCTGACTGGTGGTGTTTAGGAGCAACAACTACGATGTGATCGGTCGTTACTTGGGATAATGCTCTGTGTAATGCACGAATGCCGTCCGCATCAATCCCATCATCATTGGTTACTAAAAAAGTCACAATCTTACTATCAGTAAATTAACAAGAGACAAAAGCTAGAGCCCGGTGGTGGCATCTAACCACATTACCCCAAACAGGTCATGACCAACACCATAGCCTGGTTGTTGCGTCGCTTCCAATTTCTTCAACACTTGAGCTAGCATAGACTCTACCTTCTGTCGGCGAAGATGTTTTTCAGAAATCAGTTGCAATTCTTTCTGGGCGGCTGCCTTAAATCCTTGAACTTCAGGGGGCAACTCAACAGGCTCCACCGCCAAAGATTCGCCCAAAAGTTCTGTTGCTTCACTCACTAAACTGTTCCACCAGCCAGAAAATTTCCTGAAGAAATCCAAGATGTGCTCTGGTGCCGATCCTAACTCGACTTGAAATATCAGTTGGCTCAACTCTGTCTCTTGTGAGGGATCGAGCAAACTATTTACTAGGTTGCGATACTTGGGCGATTCTGGGTTAAATTGTCCCGTTGAGGTATGGCGACCGACCATAATGGAGCGATCGAAAAACTCAAACTTCTCAACTCGACAGCCGACGGCATTAGCTGCCTGCTGCATGACCTCTTGCAAGTGTTGATGGGAGTAAAAACTCATCCATGTGGCTTCTGCATCGCCTGCGCTCTCGAAAAAGCTCATGCAGTAATCCCAACGGCTTTCTTTCCATTTGTGTGTCCACTCGATACTGTAGCGCCCCAAGACATCCACAACCACTGCACACCGGGAGCGATTGTTGCAAGCATTCTTAGCAATCATCTTTAGGGCTTGGTAAAGCTCCTCGTGAGTTAGATGAGAGTACGGAACTCCGCAAGAAAGATATAAATCAAAGGGCCGAGTGAGCCTGCTAGTCCGAATATCCCCAGATTCAAACCGAACATTACTGTGGTTACTATATAGATTACTGGCAGTTTCCACCATTTGGGGACTGATATCAATTCCCAAATACTCTAGCTCATAGCTGCTACCTAGTTCCGATTCCTCTAACAATAGCGTTGACAGCAAAACATATCCATCACCCGTGCCAGAACCGACATCAAGAACCCGTAGCTTTCCTCCCTTATTTATGCCCCATTGCGCGATCGCCTGCTTAAACACTGAACGAGAGAATGGCTCTTCCCACTCAACTTTTACACCGTCACGACGACTTTTCGATAAGTAATGTTGAACCGCATTTGTTTCGTCGTATACCGTCTCGATCTGCTCTGGAGTTACTTTCATCCCTACCTAGTATAGTGTTAATTTCCCAAACTGCCCGAACAAGTCATAATTATGCTCGCCAATTACATGTTTTGTTAGTCTCCCATCCTGGCGCTAGTTGCTGTCTAGTTAAATGGAAGCTCGAATTATACATTGCTTAAACAATACTTAGTGTATCTAAAACAGCTTTAACTTTAGACACTTCATGAGTTCTCAGCAGATCGCTTTTTCCTAATGCTGCAAAAACTGCCGTGAGAACTTGAGAACTTCTGAATTCTTCCCCAAAAACTTCCAAGGCCGTGGGGATCACATTGAAAACAGGAAACCCTAATTTCCTTAGTCTAAAAGCATTTAAAAGGGTTTCTATTTGATATCTTAGCCGACTTGAGGCATTTTTGTATTGGTAGTAAAAATTTGTGTATCCCAGGCCGAATCCTGGATCGATAAAAATCTTTTTCACTCCCATTTTTGTGGCAATTTCTATCTCTTTTCCAAAATAATCGTACAGTAAGTCAATTGGATCTTTCCCTAAATTGAAGTCAAACTCCCCTACATCTCTAGCATGTTTTCCTTGAATGTAACACATAATAATTGCCGCATCGAAATCAGCCACCAATCTATACATTTCTTCACTCTTCTCAGTGCCCGTAAAGTTGATGACGTTTGCCCCTGCCTTTAAACATTCTCTAGCAACTTCTGGGTAATAGGTGTCAACTGAACTCAACACACCTTCTTGACTGAAAGTTTGAATAATAGGCAGCAGTTGACTTGTTTGTTTAAATTCATCAGCCCTCTCTGTGTTTTTTGCAGTAGCCTCAGCTCCAATATCGATGATATCGGCCCCTTGAGCTGTGAGAACCTTGCCACGACGAATCGCTTGTTCGGGAGTGTAACAGATGCTGTGATTATACCAAGAATCAACGGAAAGATTGATGATTCCTAAAATGGCTGTTTGAGAATTAAACTTGAATTCCTTATGACCAATGGTGAACTCTTCCACTTCGGCATTGTAGTCCCCCTTATATTTCTCATAAATCTCGTATATATCTGCGAGAGTAAACATATTTAACCTCCGTTCATTGTTTGTTCTCTGTTTTGAATTTACAAAGTTGACATGTTCCCGAAAACTACAACCGCAAACCCCCTGCAACTTCCAAATTTTGTCCTGTGATGTAATCGGCTTCAGGACTGATAAAGAAACCCACCGCATCGCTGATTTCTTTTAAGGTGGCGGGTCGTTTAGTTGGCAAGAGCGGGATAGTTTCCTCTAAACCAATGGAATTTTCTGCAACTCCTGGGGAAACTACATTTGCGGTAATTTTGTCCTTAATTAACTCCTTCGCCAGAGACTTAGTATAGATAATGATACCAGTTTTAGCAATTCTATAGGCTGTCTGTCGGTTATCTGCTATCAGATGTTGGGCAGTAGCGAAAGCAAAGTTAACTATCCGTCCCCAACCGGCTGCCTTGAGATAAGGAATTATTGCTTGAGTAACATAGAAAGTGCAATTGAGGTTGGAATCAATAATTTGATGCCATTCCTCTACAGATACTTGTTCTATTGGTTTGTACAAATAGTTACCCACGTTATTTACTACCACAGATAAGCCTCCCAGTTGTTCTGCTGCCCTTTCTACTAGAGACTTAGCTTGTTCTGGTTTGGTAATATCTGCTTGCAGGGCAGTAGATTTTACTCCCTGGCTAGCAGCTTCTTCACTGGCTTGTTTGGCTGCTTCGGCACTTTGATTATAATGAAAGGCCACATCGAATCCTTTACTTGCCAGGTCCAGAGCGATCGCCCTTCCGATGCCTACAGCCGATCCTGTTACTAATGCTTTCTTCAACATGCTTATTTCCCCAAGTCCATTCTTCAACTTTATTAATTTATAGCCTTATTTTACAGTAGGAAAAAATTTCCATTTCCTTTCGAGTAAATACATTGGCTAGTACAAGTTTCATCAATCCTTACTGCTATCAGTCCTGGAATTTTAGCTTCAACTCGCTCGTAAATCCATTTGGCCATGGCCTCACTAGTAGGATTAGCTAAACCTGTAGTGTCATTTAAATGATAGTGGTCTAAATAATTATCAATCAAAGGTTTGACCTGTTTTTTAATATCTTCATAATCCATGATCATACCCTGTTTTGCCCCAGAATCCATTAACTTCTTCCCAGCAACATAGATAACACAACGCCAAGAATGACCGTGCAATCTCGCGCATTTACCATCGTGATTAGGTAATTGGTGAGAAGCCTCAAATCTAAATTCTTTACTTATAATCCAACTTTCTGAGTTAGATTCATCTCTTGTTGATTGAGACTTTTGCTCATTTTCTTGATGGGATGCCATTGTTATCTAAAATAATAGTTGTTAGTGAATTCTTTTTTTCTCAATCTTATTAATCTTTTTTTAAATCGTGATAAAATTGACCTATATTCTTATTCACATAGTCCTCAATTAAAACTTGAGTATAGGTATTAAGTGGATAATCCATTGCTTGTTCAGGAGTCACCCAAGCCCATTCTTCAATTTCTTCATTAGGAACAATGGTTTCCTTGGCCGAGAAAGCGTAATAGTTAATCATGATAAAATGAGCTTCTTTAAAAAACTGGGAATCTATCACCGCTTCTTGTAGCAAAGCAAAGCGTATTTTGCTCAACTCCAAACCCACTTCCTCTTGAAATTCTCGAATCAAAGCTGATGAAAGACTTTCACCCCATTCTACCTTGCCTCCTGGAACTCCCCAAGTTCCTCGCCACTTGGCAGTTTTGACAATCAAGACTTGTCCTCGAATATTAACGGCTAGAGCCCCTACAGTGGTCAATGGAAATTGCTGGTTCATGAATGCTTAACTGCTAAGTAGTCTTAAAAAGAAACAATCTGCTACAATTAGAGAAGGTGAAAATCAAATCTCATTCTTGAGAATATCATCTAAGATAAATAAATATTTATTTTTTTGCTTATACATCGTATTACTAATACGTTCAAATTAAAAAATCATATGTTTTACCAGAACTCAGGCGATCCCTGCTAAATCCCGTGTAGGGTGCGTTACGAACGCACCGGCGCTCCCGCAGGGAGCGCATCTGGAAAACTTCTAATATTCTTCAACTTAATTGTCAATTTTTAATTATTAACTCGTCCTTGCTGTAAAAGTTGGCGCAACCGGACAACGCGATCAATTGAGGAGGAAGGCTGCTTCCTTGGTTTCAATATAGTTTTCTAGGCTTAAAGCTTATTTTTTATTGGACATTGTTCAATTTTGTTATTTCGATATAGTTTTATCTTAAGCAAAAAAAGAGCTGGTGTCAACTCCTGGTCGCCAATTTTAAGATTTTGTTACAAAGATTGACAATCAGCAGGGTTTGTGTTGACTCAGAAAAAAATTTGACAGTTGCTATTTGAGATGTTACATCAAATCTAAAAAAGAATGCTATAGATCTAGAAGTCCAGTTTGACAAACAAAAGAAAAAACTGTAGAGGATAATTCATGAAAACAGATAGTATCTGGTACAACCTATTTCTCAAATTTCCCAGTATCTTCTTTGAACTTATCGGTGAACCATCAACTATTAGCTTGCGCTATAAGTTTAGTTCAGTAGAAGTAAAACAACTCTCCTTTAGGTTAGAGGTCGTATTCTTGCCCAAGTCCGAAACTCCAGAACTACCTATTCACTTTGTAGAAGTCCAATTTCAAAAAGATGAAGAGTTCTACTCTCGTTTATTTACGGAGATTTTTATCTATTTGCGGCAAAAGAAACCCAGAAACGATTGGCAAGTAACAGTAGTTTATCCTAGTCGTTCTTTGGAGAGTGCCGAACCGATTTGGTATCGAGAGTTCTTTCGTAGTCCTCGCTTAAAACGGATTTATCTAGATGAAGAACTAGATTGGCTGGGAACTGCTACAGTTGGCATAGGAGCGGTAAAATTAATTGTCTCACC
Source organism: Prochloron didemni P4-Papua_New_Guinea (assembly GCA_000252485.1). Classification (GTDB taxonomy): domain Bacteria; phylum Cyanobacteriota; class Cyanobacteriia; order Cyanobacteriales; family Prochloraceae; genus Prochloron; species Prochloron didemni. Next base: position 8,298 of record JH610646.1, read on the forward strand.
AGAAAGAAAGGCAGTAGAGTCAGCCAAACAACTAATTGAACGGACGAAACAGAGTATAGAAGATCCTGTTAGCCAACGAGATTTTATAGAATTAATAGAGACCATCATCATTTACAAACTACCAGAAAAAAGTCGGGAGGAACTAGAAGCAATGTTGGGATTAAGTGAGTTGAAGCAAACCAAAGTTTATCAAGAGGCTAAAGCAGAAGGTAAAGCTGAAGGTAAAGCTGAAGGTCAAGCCGAAGGTAAAGCCGAAGGTAAAGCCGAAGGTAAAGCCGAAGGTAAAGCCGAAGGTCAGGCAATTGGAGAACAGAAAGCTAAACTGGAAGCGGTTCCTCGACTGTTGAAGTTAGGATTGACTGAAAAACAAATTGCCCAAGCACTGCAACTTACTGTAAAACAAGTTCGGCAAATAGCTGAATCAAAAGATTAGCTTTTGATGTAGGTTGGGTTTCGCTATCTTAACACATCGTCTCCAGCAATGTAGTCTTCAGCCAAAACTTCTTCCAAACTAAAAGGACAGTGAGAAGGAAAGAGATCTGAGGGCAAACCCGTTTCATTCACTGCTAGTCTTTTAGCATCATGATAACACTTTCCAGCAGCAAATATTTCTTCACAGTAATTTTCCAAACTAGGACTATCTTCAAAGGCTTCTCTTATTCTTTGTCGATGTTCTTCTATGGTAAACTTCCAACTATGAGAGCGTTTTTGCGGCTGGTATTTATATTTGAGTAAATGGAGCAATAAAATTTTCAGATTACTATAAACACTTCTTCTCTCTTTTTTCCCCATATCTTCTAATTCTTCAATTAAGTTGGGAAGCTCCAAGTCTGACAACTGTCCGTTCCTCAATAATAAGGTTGTTTGTTGCAACCAAAGATAATAGTCCCGTTCATATAAAGTTGAAGAATTGGTAAGATGAGGAGCTAATTGGTTAGTTTCCGAATAAGTTTTCATTTATTTTAGCTTAGACTACTATTCAATATAGCGCTTCGCAGTGGGATATTCACAAGAACTTTATCTATTCTCTCTTTCGGACTCTGTGTTCTCTGTGTCCTCTGTGGTTATTTCAATTCTAAAACAGTATAATCCAATACATTTTTCTAATTTTTACAGGTTCTTAAGCAATTAACACTGGTACTTCTGTAGCAATGAACACAAAACAGGCCCCATTCCTCTCCCTAGGATCGTGCGAGATTTGATATCGCTTTAAAATTGAAGGAGACACCAATGGCTGGTACTGCCGCAGAAGTCTTGAAAATGATTCAAGATCAAGACATTAAGATTATCGACCTCAAATTCATCGATATGCCAGGAATCTGGCAGCACTGCTCTTTCTACCAAGACCAAATTGACGCAAGTTCTTTTGAAGATGGGGTTCCCTTCGATGGTTCCAGCGTTCGGGGTTGGAAAGCAATCAACGAGTCAGACATGGCTATGGTTCCCGATCCCACTACCGCTTGGATCGACCCCTTTATGAAAGAAAAAACTTTGAGCATGATTTGTTCCATCAAGGAACCCCGTACTGGAGAATGGTACAGTCGCGATCCCCGCAGTATTGCTCAAAAAGCATTGGACTTCCTCACCAGTAGCGGTATTGGGGATGTTGCTTATTTCGGTCCAGAAGCAGAGTTCTTTGTTTTTGACGATGTTCGTTTCGACCAAACAGAAAGTCAAGGCTACTATTATGTAGACAGTGTTGAAGGTCGTTGGAACTCCGGTCGGGAAGAAGCAGGGGGCAACTTGGGATATAAACCTCGCTACAAGGAAGGTTATTTCCCCGTTTCTCCTACAGATACCCTGCAGGATATGCGCACGGAAATGCTCTTAACCATGGCAGAGTGCGGCGTTCCCATTGAAAAGCACCACCATGAGGTAGCTACAGGGGGACAGAATGAATTGGGTTTCCGCTTTGCTCCCATTCTTCAGGCAGCTGATTATTTGATGACTTATAAATATGTCATTAAAAATGTGGCCAAGAAACATGGGAAAACTGTTACTTTCATGCCCAAGCCCTTGTTCAATGACAATGGCAGCGGCATGCACGTTCACCAGTCTATCTGGAAAGATGGGAACCCTCTATTCTGGGGGGATGGTTACGCTAATTTGAGCAAAATGGCGCTCAACTACATTGGCGGTATTCTTAAACATGCTCCAGCTCTCTTGGCCTTGACTAACCCTACAACTAATTCTTATAAGCGTTTAGTACCTGGTTTTGAAGCTCCAGTGAACTTGGCCTATTCTCAAGGTAATCGGTCTGCTTCCATTCGGATTCCTTTATCCGGTACCAATCCCAAGGCAAAGCGGCTAGAGTTTCGCTGTCCCGATGCTACTTGCAATCCCTATCTTGCCTTTGCTGCTATGCTCTGTGCTGGTATTGATGGCATTAAGAACGAAATTGACCCTGGAAATTCTCTGGATGTGGATATTTACGACCTCAGTCCCGAGGAGTTGAGCAAGATTCCTTCTACTCCCGGTTCTTTGGACGCTGCGCTGGAGAGTTTGGGGAAAGATCATGCTTTCTTGACCGAGACAGGAGTGTTTACTGAAGACTTTATCCAAAATTGGATTGAGTATAAGTTGGATAATGAAGTAAATCCATTGCGTTTGCGTCCTCATCCCTATGAGTTTGCTCTCTATTACGATGTTTAATACTGTCTTTTGTGTAGCAGCTTAAAGCCTATGGTGGGCAGTGCCGCACCCTACTGGGGGTGCGGCAGCTTAAACCCTGAATATGTATCAATTGTGGGGTAGCCCTCTGGGCTGCCTAATCTGGGCTGCCTAAGAGTAAGCCGCGACTTAAAATTCATAGTGCTTACGCAGAAACCGGGTTTCTGAACTAAAAATCTGCATTTTAGCCGTTTTCTCCCGACAAGAAACCCGGTTTCTAAACCATAGATTACATCGTAGGTTGGGTTGAGGAAACGAAACCCAACATTGTGTGACAGCTTAAAGCCTATGGTGGGCAATGCCCACCCTACTAGCTGAATATGTATTTGTCCGTCGTGGGGTAGCCCTCTGGGCTGCCTAGTGTCTAAACCACAGATTACATCGTAGTTATTGTATAACTATCAACTATCCACTATCAACTGTCAACTGCTATATTTTTTTCTTTATATAATCTCATAAGGCCAGTTTAATCAATCCCAATATTCATGTTGTTCTCAGATTCTCTCAATAAGAGCGTTTATCAAGCTATTCAACAAGGCTGCACTTCTTTCAGTCTTGCCCACAAAAATCTTAGTATTTTCTTGTAGGTTGGGTTGAGGAAACGAAACCCAACAACTCAATCTAAATGTTTTTTTCTTTATATAATATCATAAAACCAATTCAATCAAGCCAAATCTTCATGTTGTTCTCAGATTCTCTCAATAAGAGCGTTTATCAAGCTATTCAACAAGGCTGCACTTCTTTCAGCCTCGCCCACAAAAATCTTAGCGCTCGATTAAGAGATTTTTTTGCCCCAGCAGCCGGGTGTGGTCAAAACCCGTTGGTGAAACAGGATCCCCCAGCCCC
>JH610647.1 GCA_000252485.1 Prochloron didemni P4-Papua_New_Guinea
GCACCCGGAATATATCCTCAAAGTTTGTTGTTCCATCGCCCTTGGCAGGATTTTTTCTTTTATTATCCTTTTGTCTGGCTAGATTTCCCCGCTATTTGGGAGCGAATCGCCAAAAAGCAATATCAGCAGTTTGCCCCAGAAATAGATTTGGATGGTTATCCTCAGTACTATCTTCAGAACTTCCACCACCAAACCAATGGCTATTTAAGCCAAATGTCCGCCAATTTATACGACCTGCAAGTGGAACTTCTCTTTAACGGTACAGGGGATCCAATGCGACGGAGAATCCTCGCTCCCTTGAAACAAGGGCTACAAGGATTGACAAGAAAATCCGGTGAAAAAATGCGGCTGCTGGATGTAGCTTGTGGAACTGGTATAACTCTCCAATTTATTCGCGCTGCCATTCCTCAAGCTTCTTTATTTGGGATTGACCTCTCCCCAACTTATTTGCGCAAAGCTAATGAAATCCTAGGAGAAAATTCTGAACAACTGCCTCAATTATTGCAGGCTAATGCAGAAGAATTGCCCTATCGAGATAATTATTTCCACGGTGTAACCTCCGTTTTTCTCTTTCATGAGTTGCCACCAGCAGCAAGACAAAGGGTAATAGAGGAAATGTTTCGGGTTACTAAACCTGGAGGAGTATTGGTAATTTGCGATTCCGTTCAAGCTCTGGACAGTCCCGAGTTTAAAACCATAATGGAGAATTTCTCTACTATTTTCCACGAGCCTTATTATCAGAGCTACATAAACGACGATTTAGAACAACGTCTGGAAAATGTGGGTTTTGAGGAGATTGGGACGGAAAATCACTTTATGAGCAAGTATTGGATTGCTCGAAAGAAAGAATGATATTTGATACTGAGTTAGGTTCCAAGAGAGTAACCTCCAAACTCAGCTCGGAGCAACTTCCTGTTTGGCGGTTTATTCCCCTTATCAATGCTCCGGGTCAGGTTCAGATGGCAATAGATCGCTGGCTGTTGAAACAACACCTCATCCACCACCATCCTCCAACTTTGCGCTTTTATACCTGGTGTCCAGCCGCCATTTCCCTCGGGTATCATCAACGGCGTTGGCCGAGTTTTTGGCAGTCATTACCCTTGGATTTAGTTCGCCGTCCTACTGGGGGCAGAGCCGTACTCCACCAAGGAGATTTAACTTACAGCATCGTCACCAGTGGAATGAAGGGGAGTCGCAAGGAAATATATAAAATATTGAGCCAATTTTTGATTGAAGGTTGGCAGCAACTTGGAGTGGAGTTACGCTACGGTAAGGCGGGAAGAGAGTACGCAGGCAATCCCAGCTGTTTTGCCACCGCTACTGCTGCGGATTTAATGCTGGAGTCGGGAGAGAAGTTTATCGGTAGTGCCCAACTTTACAAGGGTAATGCAGTGCTTCAGCACGGTTCCATGATTTTGCAACAAGATAGAGAGTTATTTCAACAAGTATTTGGCTATCTTCCTACTCTATCGATACAATTGCCTTTAGAGGCTGTGGGAGAAGAGTTAATTGAAATAGTGGTAACTCAACTGAAACAAGCAGCTAGTAGCTGTTGGGGGGTAGAATTAGTGGAACAACCTTTATTGGATTGGGAATGGCAAGATTTGTCTGCTTTTGAATTAAACTAAAATATGTGTAGGGAATAGGGAATAGTTTCCTGTAGGGTGCGTTCGTAACGCACCGCAACTGAGTTTCCTGTAGGGTGCGTTTGTAACGCACCGCAACTGAGTTTCCTGTAGGGTGCGGGCGCTAAGAGCGGCGCTTCGCGGGCGTAACGCACCGCAACTGAGATAATATTTTTTCAATTGATATTAATAAACAAATTGTTGATTTTATCAACCAGTATTTATAAGTTTTTTGTACATGCTTTAGAGTTCGATCCCCCCCCAGCCCCCTCCCCCCCTTGGTCCCCCCCACTGGGGGAAAAGAAAGGGGGGAGAAGAAAAGGTCCCCCTTTGATAAGGTCAAACAGTTACAATGATTCAACCAGATATTTGGAGTCAAATTATTAACTATGAATCAACTTGATTTTTCCGATAGGGACAAAATAAGTCAACTATTTAAACAAGCAGTAGACAAAGCCATTGAAAACCACCGTCAAAAAGGTGAATCTATTGCTATTAGTGACGAACAAGGAAAAGTAAAAATTATTCCTGCTAGCGAAATACCTCAATTACAACAAAAAAAAGCCAAACAAGTGAAGAAACTCGGTTTCTTGGCTGAAATCTATTCCACTCTCATTATATAAATTAGAAAAATATTTGCTACAAGTAAATAGAAAACTAGTCATTTCATATATTCCTGGAAATCTTCGAGAGGTTCATCAAAATCCTCCGGTAAAGGTAAAACGAAAGTACCTTTTAAAATACCAGAGCGACGTTTTTTTTGTGAAAATACTTCTTTTTCTTCCTCGTTTTGGTTTTCTTTTCCGTACTCGCTGACTAAAAATTTAGTGTAGAGAAATACTGCTTGCTTTACAGAGTCAGGGAGCTTTTCAACATTTTGTAAAATCTCAGATTCTATAGTCATTTTTTCTCCTCATAAGGGGATGGGAAACTTTGGCTAGATTTACAGCAATTAATTATAATTGTTTTCACTAGCTCTAAAAGTTTGAGTTTGAGAATAAATTGTAGGTTGGGTTGAGGTCACGAAACCCAACAAGCCGAAAGATTAGGTGCAGGGACCGCGGAGTCGAACTGCAACCTGTCGGTTGCTCTCACTGAACACTAAACACGTTCATAGGCCGGATACATAGATGTACCTCATGACCAAGGAACCCTATAAATTAAATTTCCAATTGTATCAAAGTTTGATTAATTGTTAAGTTTTGATTTCGAGAGGTTCATCTTTTCATCTTAGTTTGAGAATAAATCGTAGGTTGGGTTGAGGTCACGAAACCCAACAAACCGAAAGATTAGGTGTTGGGTTTCGCTATCGCTCAACCCAACCTACAACTACTGTTGGGGGGTAGAATTTGTGGAACAACCCTTATTGGATTGGGAATGGCAAAATTTGTCTGCTTTTCAATTAAAGTAAAACATATGTACTGCTTCTTTTTTGGTGCAAGATCTGAGTAGAAAAATTCTGGATATCACGATCTACAGACCAAAAATCATATAGAATGGAGAGGTTGTTGCGAATGAAGATATGGAGCACCTCTTATACTCACTCAGCAAAGATTGTCCGAGCTTGAAGTTTACCAGTAAATTTGCCGATATCGTAGCACTTATTGACGGTAATTCAGTGGCTTTGAGGCCCGTCATGGACGTCACGACTCGCAAGAATTTGGCAACTATGCCGCCCCCAGGAAACGAAGTAACGCTTGTTGTGGGTGGAAACGGTTTCATCGGAGCACACCTTGTGGCACGACTCTCGCGTGAACCGTCTATTCGCAAAGTATTAGTTACTGTACGTGCAACAGTCGATTACACCCCAGCGCAGCGGCTTGAGCAGACCCTTGACTGCTATAGAATTACCGATATTGACCGTAGCAAGATCTCACTAGTAGAAGCAACTCCTACACAGCCGATGCTGGGGCTGTCTAGAAAGGCTTATCGTCAAATGGCCGAAGACGTGGATCTCATTTTTAATTGCGCTAGCTCAACAGACTATGGGGCAAGCTACCTCGAATTACGGGAGCACTGGGTGCTCAGTATGTTACGTATTCTACAGTTCTCTATCGATAGCAAGCATAAGCACGTGACTTATCTCGGGAGCGTCGGTTCCTACTTCTATCAAGTTCCGTCCGACTTTCGACGTCCAGACTCATGGTGGTACTCTGGTTATTGCCAGATGAAATGGGTTAACGGGGAACTGATTCGCTGGCTTACTTGCGACGAGATACTTTCTTGCACCCTTTGCGAATCACCCTACGTATTTGGGTCAACGAAGGTTGGACTTGACCCGGGTATCCACTACAGTTGGTGGCGCATCATCGAGATTGCTAAAAGCATTGGAATGATCTGGAAGGGGCAAGGAATGAACTACGTACCAGTGGATGTATTGGTGGACGTATTAACGATTAACGCAATGCTCAAAAAGCCATTGGACAGACTGCTCCCATGTAACCCCGATCCCTACGACAATCAACTGCTTGCAGATCTGCTTGGAATTAAGCTCGTTGCCTGGGAACGATTTGCGGAAGAGGCCGCACGAACCATTTCACGATCGCGCTTCGGCACAATACTGTCGTCGAACATCGAAGAACTCGTGCGTGTCAGCAATAAGCCCGCCGTTGTGCCAGAGGGATATGACAACTCATGGTGCGATAATCATCGGCTTTATACGCTTTACCTGAGTAAGCTCAAGTTTCGCAACGTTCGGTTGCGCAGCCACGTCTAATATCATTTCCGGTTACATTGGAATAATTAAACTGATATAGCGATACAAACCAATCATAGAATAGGGGGGAAGTCTGCGCCTGGCTACATCATTCCGATGCGTATGGAATTGATAAGTACCTAGGCAAAATTAATTGGATATTCGCTCATTGCCCTGCAAGGTAACGAGTCAAAATTATATACAAATAATTTTGCACGACTACTTATAACTTAGATGACCACTTTTCTCTCCGACCTATGCAAAATCATCAATCAGTTTCAAGCGAGCCTCCAAGACAGGTGTATGTGGAGCATTCTGACGCTCCACCACAGTCCACATCCTGGGCTAATGTCGAGCTGCAGTTTAGCCCACGACAAAGAGAGTCACGATTCCTAAGTCAAGGCATTATCCCCATCCTTGGAACGCTCACCAAAGACTTTATCAATTTTAGCTTAATCTTGGTATTCTACCTGTGTTGCGGGGCGATTGGAAGTGTAGCCTTCATACTCGACACCCTGTTCAATACGCGGCTCTTCGAGTATTTTATTCGCTTCATAGAATATTTGGATAGAGACACAGATGTTTTGTAATCACTGGTGTGGAATTGGCCATGGGAATCTCGCTTTCGACTATTGTACTCTCAGTGTCAGGACTGGCACTCCTTGGCTTGCTCGCCTTCTTTTTATACTGGAGATTTTATTATTTCCTGCGCAACCCCCCTCGAACTGTGCCCGAGGGTGAGGACAAAATTATGGCTGCTGCTGACGGTTTCGTAACCTATGTCAAACCCGTTCAACAAGGAGAGGTTCCCATTGCTGTCAAATCTCGCAGGGTTATTCCGCTGGTAGAGTTGGTCGGGCTGGAACACGAGGTCAAGCAGAGCGGGTACCTCATTGGTACGTATATGACAGAGTACTCCGTCCACCGTAACCGCGTTCCTATCTCTGGGAAAATCGTCCTTTGCCAACACCGTGCGGCTGATCGGTTAAACCGATCAATGGCCAGGATGACGGCAAATCTTCTGTTTCGTCGGCAGCCGTATGACGAGGACTGCGAATATCTGGTAAGGAATGAAAGGCTGACAATCGGCATTCGCCATGCGTCTGGCAGGTTGGTGACTGTGACTCAGATTGCTGACGTATGGATAAACCGCATCGTTGCGTGGGTCAAGGTTGGGGATGTCGTCCAGCGCGGCCAGCAATATGGCATGATCCGATTCGGCTCACAGTGTGACGTTTTTCTTCCCGATGAAATGGTTGAAACTATTTTAATCAAACCTGGACAGTACGTCTTTGCTGGGAAAACTATTGTAGCACTCATGCGCAAAACGAAAGCGTTTGGTGAAAGTGCTCCTTTTGAGGAGGTTCAAAATGATTAACGTACGTCTGGTACAGACCCAGTCGGACTGGAATGCATTTAAGGAGATTCCCTACACTGTCTACAGTAACGACTCAAATTGGCTCAGAGAAGAGAGTTTGGACCTCGACAGTGTTCTAATCAACCCTAGCGTAACTGTCAAACAATACAGGGAAACCCAAGCATACGTAGCATACGATGGTCAAATCCCGGTAGGACGCATCGTAGCTATTGCCGATCAAAAGTATAACGAGTACCAACAGGATAACGCCGCATTCTTTGGGTTCTATGAGGCCATCAAGAGTGAGGACGTTGCCTTTCAACTGCTTGACGCAGCAGCAGATTGGGCACGCAAAAAATTGCTCAAGCGGCTCTTGGGGCCGATGAATCCCTCACTCATCTACAGTGTGGGTATGCTCGTCAAGGGTTGCAATCGCCCCGCCCTGATTGGCATGCCGTACAATCCTGCCTACTATGCCGATCAAGTCTGTGGCTGGGGCATGTACAAGCTTAAGGATATGCACAGTTATTTCTGTTCCGATCCCTACACCGCACTTTGCAACTTCAACGGTAGATTATGGAACAGATGGCAACGCCGCTCGTCAGTGACTTTTCGCAGCTTGAATTTCAATCGTTTCAAAGAAGAGGTGGAACAGATCCGCCAGATTTATAATGCGGCCTTTGTCGGCTTTTGGGGATTTACGCCACTCGAACAGGATGAGTTTCTCCAACTTGCCTATAGCTTCAAGCCGATTTTGGACAAGGATCTTGTTGTATTTGCCCTACTCGACAATCAGCCAGTGGCCTTTTTGATGGCGATTCCGGATGTCAACCAAGCGCTTATCAAATCTGCTGACTGGAACAATGAACTTGCACGCACCCTCAGTACGCTATGGTATCTAAAAGGACCTTGCCGCCGCCAAACCATACGCCATGCACGGATCGACATGCTCGCGGTGCATCCCGATTGCCCCGACATTGGGACTGGGGCATTATTAATCTTCGAGGTTCTGCGGCGTGTTCAGGATAAGGGATATATGGCGATTGAGGCAGCGCCACTGCTTGAGGACGCCGATTGGTGGCGCTCTGTTTTCCACACCACCGTTTTCTCTAGTCCTTACCGTATTCATCGTCTTTTCGTCCGTGAGCTGAGGTAGAACACATGGAGCACATAATTACAGCGGTAGCCTTTCTTGCCACAGGAATGATTTTTTCGCTGTGGGAACGCAGCAATCCAGCACGGAAAGTGGTCTATCGGGAAACGATTTTGCGAGACTTCGGGAGCGCTATCTGTGGCCTTATCTTTGATGTCTTGGCTACGATAGTACTTCCTTACACGTGGGTAGACGATTGGCAATTCAGCATAGTTCTGGGACAGTGGCTAGATACAAATGTTTCGTTGTGGGTGCGTTTCGTTATGTTCTTTTTGCTGTCAGATCTTCTCTACTACGGATTTCATCGGTTGATGCATGACCCTCTTTGGTCTATCCATAAGTGGCATCATTTTCCTAGACAGCTATGGTGGTTGTCAGGAATGCGAGCCAGCTTCCCTCACGTATTATTCGTAGGGTTTCCATTGTTCCTATTCTGGCTGATGAACCTTCCCTTGGGTTTTATCCTGGTTTATCAAATAGTCTTGGCATGCCTTAACAACTGGATGCACGTCAACGTTGCCGCTCCTTGGATGCGATGGTTTGAATGGTTGGTCGTGACACCACGTTATCATGCGATCCATCACAGCATCAGTCTGACTCACAGGAACAAGAATCTAGGGGCAATATTCACCTTCTGGGATCGCCTATTTGGAACGTATCTAGATCCATCTCTATTCCAGCAGGAAGCTTTAGAATTTGGAATCAATGAAAATGAAGAAGTTAGTACACTACGTTTGATGGTAGGGCTGTGATTCAGGGCAAACGCATCTAAATTTTGTTAAGTGCTATTGACAAATAAGGTTACTATGTGCGTTTATCCGCAGAAGGGGTAGATCCGTTAACCTGACGGGGTGACAATTTTAGCTATAATGTAGATTTAATAAGGGTTACAGCTCTTTTACCTCGTTTATAATTAGGCTTTTTATGTGGAGAAAGAGCCATTAAAGATTGAGCAGTTTTTTCAAAAAAACAAAACTTAGAGATTCAATCCAATCTTTTCCATGTAATCCAATATAAAAATAACTATGTCTTCTGACAACACGTTTTTTTTCTTTAACTCGGCTTACATATTTAATTTGCTTTCTTTTTTGGATTTTTTCCCCTGTCAAAACTGCACTACTATAAGCCAATGTTATTAAAAGAAGTAAAGATATTAGTCGCTCTCCATGCACTAAAGTTTGATGAGTTTGATAGCCACCACTTTTGAGGTCTTTAAATAACTCTTCAATACCAAATCTTTTTTTATAACTGTTTATCGCTTCTTCAAAATTTCCTAAATTCGTCAAAATAAACCAAGCTTCCTCTCTACTTTTTTTACTTCCATATTTTCTTAACCATTTACCTGCTATTTCTCCTAAAGTAAAACCTTTGGTCTTGGTAACTTTAACACCTTTTAAATAAAAACTTACTTTATAGAAGTGTTTCCCTTGGGTTAGAAACCGGGTTTCTTGAAAAAAGTTGGGGGTTTATGCCAAAGTAATAGTAGAAACCCGGTTTCTTGGCTGAATCTATTCCAGTTTTCAATTGGATCTAGTGATAAGTAATTGTAGGTTGACGATTACGATAGGGAAACCCTTCGACTACCGCTCAGGGACAGCCCTGCGCTTGTTGGGTTTCGTTACCTCAACCCAACCTACGATGGAATAAACTGTGGTAGTATAGCAATAAGAGACAAAAAAGGAAAAGATGATATTATAGAAATTCTGTTGATATAAACGCTCTATAATTTTAGAATTATAATTATTGTCAACTGTCAACTCGACAATCATCTTAAATCGCTCAAAATATGCTCAAACTATTACTAGCTAAGGGGTTTAACAGTTTCTGAAATTACAGAAAGGTGACCACTCGTAAAAAAAACTGAAAACACCGTCTCACTGGTCACTGGTCACTGAAAAGCTATCAACTATCAACTGTCAACTATCAACTGTCAACTATATGACTATCAAGCGGTTTATTTTAGGCGTGCTGACAATTTTCGCCATCTTGAGAGTGCTTCTTTCTTTAGGAGACAGCTTCACTCAGCCTCAGATTCAAAGTCGTCTGGAACTATATCAAACCGATCTATTGCTTCATGCAACAGAAATATCTAACGAGGATTTGATTAGTGCCAGGGATGCTTTAGTAGGAGCAGATCCTCTAGCTGCCGCTGAGGAGCAGTATCTCAAGGCGCGGCAAGTAACGAACAAGAGTCTTACTAATTTCCAAGGGCAACTCCAAACAATAACTAGCCAACCCGCTCCATTAAATAGTCAGTCTGCTGACCTGGACTTTCTCGGAGATGCAACAAATGTTTCCCCTCAAGAGCTAGAATTGCAAAAAGTAATTACAGAGACCAACCAGTTTATTGCCCAAATAGATTTAAAGCTAGGCATCATTCAGGCGCAACAGGGAGAAACGGCAAAGGCTCTCAGCACTTGGGAAGAGTTGATTGTTAGGGAAAAAGGAAATAATTCTACGGTTTCAATCTACCAATCTGCTGAGATTTTGAGGGATTTATGGCAGGAATCTAACATAGAGGAAGCAGATGTAGAATCCATATTAGTGGCAGATGCAGATTTAAATGGTTGGTTTCGCTATACAGTCAAGAAGCAATTCTATAGTTCTCAACAGCGAGAAGATGACCTCTTAAACCTCGAAGCAAAAGAAAGAGAACAAGCAAGTCAAGCCCTGGTCAAATTAGTTCTGATTGGCACTATTCCCCTATTGGGGGGCATTGTCGGGGTGGGATTGCTGGTATTTTTATTAGTGCAATGGTTTCTGAAACCAGACAAGGCCATTCTTAATATTAAGAATGTGGGAACTTGGCCAGTACCTTGGGATGGAGAAATTGTTTGGCAAGTACTGATTGTTGGCTTTTTCTTCATCGGCCAATTTGTCATACCCCTATTATTAGGTTTTTTGGGCTTGAATCTGGGAGAATTGAGCCTTCGTTTCCAGGCTGGGTATATTTTAGTTACTTATTTGTTGCTGGCTCTTGGTGGTCTGTCAGTGCTGTATTTTTCCATTAAGCCTTTCTTTCCTTTACCATCAGAGTGGTTTTCAGTTAAATGGCTTGGTAACTGGTTTTTGTGGGGTTTAGGAGGTTATTTAGTGGCTTTACCTTTGGTGGTGCTGGTATCCTTAATTAACCAACAATTTTGGCAAGGACAGGGAGGGAGCAATCCCATTTTGTTGTTAGCTTTACAAGCCCAAGATACATTGGCCTTAGCTATATTTTTTATCACCGCTTCTGTGGCCGCTCCTATATTTGAAGAAATTGTGTTTCGCGGTTTCTTGTTGCCTTCTCTAACTCGTTATTTGCCTGTGGGTCGCAGTATTTTATTGAGCAGTTTTATTTTTTCTGCCGCTCATCTCAGTTTATCGGAAGTATTGCCTCTCATGACTTTAGGGGTTGTGTTGGGTTTTGTTTATATGCGATCGCGCAATTTACTTGCACCGATTTTATTACATTGTCTCTGGAATAGCGGCACTTTATTTAGTTTATTCGTTTTGGGTAGTGGAGTGTAACTTATAGCAATTCCCAATGAACAATTAACAATGAACAATTAAGAGTTCGTGCAAGAAAAATGCCCATGCACGCTTTGTACAAAGGTGATGCAGCAGATGCAGCACTTTTGTATAAAAAATGTAGCATTTAACGACACTTTAGGAGCGAAGCGCTATAGCTTTGTAAAAATTAGCAATTGTCCATTTTAGTTTCTTGAACAGTTCTATGGTTTCAAACCATAGGGCAGTTTCTACGTCAGGATGGAGTATAAATTAATATGAAATACAAAAATATTTGCTACAAATAGTTTATTACATCATAGTATAGATTAAGGTTATCCCGTGGGTTGAGAAACCGGGTTTCTTTTCGAAGTTTCAGCATTAATCTTTAAAATAATAATAGAAACCCGGTTTCTTGGCTGAAATCTAATCCACTTTTTCTTTTGTACGCCATGCGGCATAAGCAAGGGCTTGATAAATATCATCTATTTCTAAATAGGGATAGGCTTTGAGGATTTCTTCTGGTGTATGCCCTGAAGCCATTAAACCAACGATGGTTCCTACAGTAACTCGCATTCCTCGAATACAAGGTTTACCACCCATTACTTCTGGATTAAATGTGATTCTATCTAAGGTTTTCATGGGACTTTTTCTTCTCCCCCCTTTCTTTTCCCCCAGTGGGGGGGACCAAGGGGGGGAGGGGGCTGGGGGGGATCGAATCTTAAAGCATGTACAAAAAACTTATAAATACTATTGTATCTGTAGCATTCTTTTTCAGATTTCATATAACCATTAACAATAAACTATTTTTCAATAGAGAATGAAGTAATAAACAAACAACAAACAACAAACAACAAACAACAAACAACAAACAACAATTAAGACTGTG
>JH610648.1 GCA_000252485.1 Prochloron didemni P4-Papua_New_Guinea
TTCTTTTCCAGATCGGGAGAATTGGTTTTCGTTTCTGGTTCCTTAGCCAAAGACCGCTCTTGCTGTTTTTTCCGATCTGCTTCCAGAGTATCTTGTAAAACAGTCAGCATTTGGGTCATTTTTTCCAAATTACCCCGATACAGTTCCAAGTCCTTGTTTAATTTCTCCAAGGGCAAATGCAAAGCCTCGGCAATTTGCTTGAAAGAGCGATCGCGGCTTTCTTCTTCTTTCACCAATTCCGAATCCGCCTGTTCCAAAAGAGTATACAAGCCAATAGCAAACAGACGGCTGTATTTAAACTTAGGATTATTGGTTATTTCTTGTAAAGACTTCGACAAACTTTTCATTCCCTGAGTAGGAGTAGGAGAAGCGAGCCAAGTAATTAATTCCTCCCCAGATCTTTCTTGGGCAAAAGTCGTCAACTTAGCTGCTTCATTTCGATACTCCCGGGCATTGCCCCCTACGGACTGGCAAAGAGCAGCAAAAATAGAATCTTTATCCTTTTCCGGTTCATAGCCTTCCATGAAACGGTCAAAAGAAGTTACCACGCCCAAATAGTAAATTGGGTCGCTGCGAAAATCAACATTAACAGAGAGTAAATGCATCTCTACCAACAACTCTTCTACTACTCGCCCATATACGGAATTAATCGGACGAGTGTGACGAGCGTAGAAGTCGCGTTTGGTATCTGATACTGTGCGAAGGTTATCCACAAAGCAGAATTATAAAGGAGTACTCTTCCTATTCTCCCACCTAAAGGGCTATTTTGCCAAGTGTAGTTTACCTAGCCAGAGTACGCCTAGCTTCCAGAGCCTCTGCCTCAGTATCAAAGATTTCAAACACTGAATCCATCATGGTAACTTCAAATACCAGTTTCGCCTGTTGATGGATACTGCAAATGCGGAAGCTTCCTTTACCATCCGTGGCATCTCGCATTCCTGCCACCAATGTTGTTAAGCCGGAACTATCGATAAAATCAATGTTGGCTAAATTCACAACTATATGAGGAGACAGTTGAGTAATACAATCTTGTAACTTTAAGCGAAATTGCGGAGCAGTAGTAATATCTAAACGTCCGGTAGGAAGCAAAACAATCGCTATTTTACCATCTTTAGTTCTTTCAGTTTTCTGCTCTATTTGAATCACGAGTTGTTGGTTGTTGGTTGTTGGTTGTTTGTTGTTGGTTGTTTGTTGTTTGTTGTTGGTTGTTGGTTGTTTGTTGTTTGTTGTTGGTTGTTGGTTGTTGGTTGTTGGTTGTTGGTTGTTTGTTGTTTGTTGTTTGTTGTTTGTTGTTTGTTGTTTGTTGTTTGTTCATTGCTCATTGTTCATTGTTCATTGTTCATTGTTCATTGTTCATTGTTTCCAATTTGCCCAATCTTGTGGTTTGAGAAACGTCTCGTACAACTCAGCTTCTGGGGTATTGGGTTCTGGTTCGTAGCAATATTCCCAGCGCACTAAAGGAGGTAAAGACATTAAAATTGATTCCGTTCTTCCGTTAGTCTGAAGACCGAAAATAGTTCCGCGATCATAAACTAAATTAAATTCAACATAGCGTCCTCGACGATAAAGCTGGAAATGCCTTTCCTTTTCTCCATATTCTATTGGGTTCCTTTTCTCAGCAATAGGCACATAAGCTGGTAAAAACGCCCCACCGCAATCCGTAATAAAAGCGAACAAATCCTCCCAACTGCGAGAGGGAATTTCTGCCAAATTATTACTATAAACTGCCGCTTCTCCATCTGCATGGGGACCGCGATATAATGCTCCTTCCCCATCTTGATAGTCGAAAAACACACCCCCCACACCTCGCATTTCTCCGCGATGTTTCAAATAAAAATATTCATCGCACCAGCGCTTAAAGACAGGATAATACTCTGAGTGATGCTGGTCGCAAGCTTGTTTGAAAGTGCGGTGGAAATGAGCCGCATCTTCCGCAAAAGGATAATAAGGAGTCAAATCCACTCCTCCACCAAACCACCACACCGGACCTGCCTCAAAGTAGCGATAATTGAGATGAACCGTAGGAACGTAGGGATTGCGAGGATGAAGTACCATTGAAGTACCCGTGGCGAAAAAGCCGTGACCTTCAGCATCCGGGCGTTGTTTTAAGATAGAGGGTGGAAGTTGTCTGCCCCAAACTTCGGAAAAGTTAACTCCTCCTCGTTCCAAAACATTGCCCTCTGACAATACCCGAGAACGACCGCCTCCGCCTTCCGGCCTATCCCAACTATCTTCCCGAAATTTTTCCTTCCCGTCCAATTTTTCTAGACCTTCACAGATTTCATCTTGCAGGTCTTGCATGAATTTTTTCACCCTCTCCCGGGAATCAGCAGGGGGGACATTCAAAGATGGAGCGGGATTTGCGCTTGGTTCTGTTTGAGTAGCTGTCATTATGGTGGGTCTAATTGAATTTATCGATAGAATTGATAATCTGTTTCTGAGGCTGGATTATACTATAGTAGTACAAGGCACTGCCACGGTTAGATTTTCTCGTTGGAACTTCATATTCTCCCATCTATTGAGGATAAAAAAACAAACTGCAATTATGCTCGATTCTAAATCAATTCTTGAAGTCTTGCGACCAGTACAAGATCCGGAACTGCAAAAGAGTTTAGTGGACTTGAACATGATTCGCAACCTGTCCGTGGAAGATGGCTCGGTTAAATTCGACTTAGTGCTGACTACTCCTGCTTGTCCTTTAAGGGAAATGATAGTAGAAGATTGCGAGAAAGCAGTCAAGCAGTTACCGGGAGTTAAAGAAGTATTCGTCAATGTAACTGCAGAAACTCCCCAGCAAAAATCCCAATCCCATAAACAGTCTATTGCTGGAGTTAAAAATATCCTAGCTATTTCCAGTGGCAAGGGTGGTGTGGGCAAAAGCACCGTAGCGGTAAATGTAGCCGTAGCCCTAGCCATTAAGGGAGCAAAAGTAGGCTTGCTGGATGCGGATATTTACGGTCCCAACGTCCCCAGCATGTTGGGATTGGAGAATGGCTCCATTATGGTGCGTAAAGGAGCTTCTGGGGAAGAAATTTTGGAACCCAGCTTCAATTACGGCGTGAAGATGGTTTCCATGGCTTTTTTAATCGACCCAGATCAGCCGGTAATCTGGCGCGGTCCTATGCTAGATGGGATCATCAGCAAATTTCTCTATCAAGTAGACTGGGGAGAATTAGACTATCTCATTGTGGATATGCCTCCCGGAACTGGAGACGCTCAGTTAACTCTGGCTCAGAGAGTACCGATGGCAGGAGCCGCCATTGTCACCACTCCTCAAAACGTCTCTTTATTAGATTCTCGTCGCGGTTTGAAGATGTTCCAGCAGTTGGGAGTAAAGGTCTTGGGAGTGGTAGAAAATATGAGTTATTTCATTCCTCCAGACCTCCCCGATCGCGCCTACGATTTATTCGGTTCTGGCGGTGGGAAGAAAGTGTCCGAGGAACTGGGAGTGCCGCTATTGGGCTGTATCCCCCTAGAAATTGCCTTGCGGGAAGGAGGAGATAAAGGAGTTCCTATCGTCATGTCCGCTCCCGAATCAGCTTCAGCAAAAGCCTTAATGGCAATTTCCGAACAAATTGCTGCCAAAGTTTCCCTTGCTGCCCTGGTATAATCCATTGGCTAATTGATATAGTACAATTAATGTTGCCGAGAAGATAATTAAAGAGAGAAAAATCGTGATTCTGCCAGGAACAACAGTTAGCGTTACCAACCCCGACGATACCTACTATAGTTTTCAAGGACTGGTACAACGGGTAAGCGATGGAAAAGTAGCAGTTTTGTTTGAAGATGGAAACTGGGATAAACTAGTCACTTTTAATCTCTCAGAATTAGAAGCCGTAGAACTTAAAGGAACTAAAAAGAAATAGTTATTTCAACTTATGCGCCTTCCTTTACCCCAGTTTACTTCGGAAAATCGTCATCCAGACCATATTGCGGAAGTAATCGAAACTGCTACAAGTAATTTTTTAGCTCAGTGTTTAGAACCGGAAAACTTGAGCTTTCCTAAAATGCCCCCCTTTGGTAGTTGGGTAAAATCCATTGATGAGGAAGAAGGCAATAAAGTCTTCGCTGTAGTCAGTTATGTGACAACATCTCCCATTGATTCGGTTCATCGTGCCAGAGCATTAGGTTTATCCCTAGAAGATTTGCGGGAACAACAACCGCAAATTTTTGCCATGCTCGCTACTGAATTTAGAGCCATGATTGTGGGTTTTGAAGAGCCAAACTCTTCTCTTAATCAGAATAACAATAAATTGGGAAAAATCTATCAATATTTACCTCCCCGTCCGCCACAAATTCATCAAGCAGTGTATCATTGTGAAGCAGCAGAAGTAATTCACTTTAGCGAACAACTAGATTTTTTACGCATTCTCTTACAAACCAATGATACTCCACCAGAAGCTCTAATTGCAGCAGCAATTCGCAATATCTATCGCTTGCGCAATGCAGATAGAAACTGGTTAATACAAGCAGGGAAGAATTTATCGATTTTGCTCAAAGATGATTACGATCGCCTCCGGTATATTCTCAGCCAAATTCATTATTGAAGTAGCTATTAATAATTAATGTTTTACATAGAGACCCAGAGTCCCAGAGAGAGGAAAGAGGATTAGATTTAGATTATAATTAGGGCTGGCTTAATAAGCAGAGAAGCTATGCCTAATCAGGTTTTTAAGGTTTTTTCTGCAGCGTCTTGTGCGCCCAGTAAAATTGGGAATTTAAGTTTTAAAGATTCTATTATAATAAGATAGATAAATTGCACCAACTTTAATCTTATGAGGGGCAGCCGAATCGGTGGACGCTATGAAATCGTCAAATAACTAGGTAGGATAGGAGTTGAGGAAACCTATCTAGCTCGGGATATGCAAAGACCGGGATATCCTCAATGCTTGGTGAAGTTTCTTAAACTAGAGACTAACTTAGAAGAAGCTAGAGAAAGATTTAGCCAAGATATGGCAGTTCTTTTTCCCTTGGGACAGTTGGCTGTCATTCCCCAAATCTTAGCTTATTATCCCGAAAGATTCTGTTTGGTTGAAGAATTTATTGCAGGGGAGAATTTGCAACAAACAATACAATCTCGTCAGGTCTTAAGTGAAACTGAGACTATGACTATTTTAAAAGAAATATTGCTGAAATTAGAATTAATTCACGGTGAAAATTTAATTCATCAAAATATTCAACCTGCTAATTTAATTCGACGTGCTGTAGACGGAAAATTATTGTTGATTAACTTGAAACTATCTGCAGCAAAGTTGAAGTTGCAAGAGATTACAAAAATTGATGGTGGAGAGACGAAAATCCAAGGCAAGACTCCTGCCAATTCTTTCAACTATACCCCAGAAGAGCAACTAAGAGGACAGCCTCGTGCCCATAACGATATCTATGCTTTAGGGGCTATGGCCATTTTCTGTTTAACTGGTAAATCTCTAGGTGAATTACAACAAGATAGTAGCAATTTAGAGAAAATTTTACAACGAGAAACATCTCTAAGTAAAGGGAAAAGAGCTATCTTAGGGAAGATGGTGTGTAGAGATTGGCGAGGAAGATACCAGTCAGCAACAGAAGTACTGAAAGCTTTAGAAAGAGAAAGAAAGTGGAGGGTAAGAAAGAAAAATGTATTAATGGGGGTGGGGGCGATCGCCGCCATTTTATTTATTCCACCTACATTGGAATTTGGTCGAGTTGTTTATCTTTTAAGTAAAGCTAATCATTTAGTAGAATTAGAAGACTATCACGAGGCAATATTTATTTATGATCGCGTTTTGGAAATATATCCCAGGTCTGCTAAAACTTGGTTACAGCGAGCTTATCCTCTGAGTAAATTGAAACGAAGCGAAGACCAACTAGATTCCTGTTCTGAAGCTTTGGCTATTGAACCCAATTTTATTGAAGCTTTGAATTGTCAAGGATTGGCTTTATTTGATTTAGAGAGATATGAAGAAGCAATTGTAGTTTATAATAAAATTATTGAGATTAAAGCAAATTTTTATCAAGCATGGAATAATAAGGGAGAAGCCCTTGTAAAACTGGGAAAACTGGAACAAGCACTGACAGCTTTCCAGCAAGCATCTTTTTATAATGAGTCAGATCCGATTATTTGGAACAATCGGGGCAAAACTTTATTTAAATTGCAAGAATACGCTCAAGCAGAAGCAGCTTATAGTAAAGCTATTGCCTTGGAACCTAATTATTACTATGCTTGGCACAGTCGAGGCAATGCGAAAAGGCTTTTAGGTCATTATCAAAGGGCTATAGAAGATTACGAGCGAGCAGTGTCCCTGAAAAACGACTACTACGAAGCTTTTTATAGCAAAAGTTTGGCCCTGATGGAATTAAACCAATTTGCATAATTGGGATTGTGTGGCTGTTATCGCATTGGAAGATTACGGCTGTATTATAAGTGGACTCAAAATTGTCAAAATTGGTTGGTTCCGGAGGAGTTTCTTGGGTGTGTTTAATTTTTTCTTCCTCTTGGATGAAATCGGACAGATTCTCTTCTGGTGTTGATTGAGAAATATGGGGGTTGCTCCAGGTTGGGGTAGCATTGACTGCTAGAGCCATGAACGCTAAAACTGGTGAGATGAATTGTACTTTCATAAGCTTGAAAATTTACATATTATTCTAATATAGCGATGAATCTAGAAATCCAAACCTCCGAATCGGTCAAACATGCAGTTTTTTATCAGATTTTTCCAGACCGCTTGCTGCAACTGTAGTGTTTGAAATAATATCTCCTGGGAATACTGTCCAGGAAATGGGGTCAAAATTTCAGTTTTATCAAAAATATGGAGTCCAGGAATATTATGTGTATAATCCCCATCGCAATTCCTTAGAAGGATGGTACAGAAAAAATAACCTTTTAGAAGGTATTAAGGGAATTCAAGGTTGGATTAGTCCCAATCTGGGAATAAAATTTGAATTGTTGGCAGAAACTTTAGCTATCTATGGACCAGATGGGGAAAAATTCTACAGCTTTGTAGAGTTAGATGGGCTGAGACAGGAGCAAAAAGAAAGGGCTGAACAAGCAGAAAAAACCATTGATGAAGCAATTAATCGCATGTTCTCTATGGGGATGACTATAGAACAAATAGCAGAAATCTTAGGACGCAATCTGACAGAAATTAATGACAAACTCAATTAAACGAGCTGATTAAGTATAGGTCAAGTGGAAACTCGCGGTTCGCCAATTTTTCTAACCGCGAAAAAAGTGGGTGAACCGTGAGACGGTCAACCCATGTCAGATAACACCCTTCAATTATACTGGATTCTAAGTAATTAGGCAAAATTAATTGTCATTGCGGTCGCTTGGTAACGAGTCAAAATTATATACAAATAATTTTGCACGACTATTTATGGGTTGCGGTGGGTTGCGGTGCGTTGCGCCCAGCTTCGCGCCGGGAAAGCGCGACCGCACCACCCTACAATGGGAGCTGAAATGGAACCTTGAAATGTGGATCGATCCCCCCAACCCCCCTTAATAAGGGGGGAGAAGATTTTTACAAGTACAAACAAACAACAAACAACAAACAACAAACAACAAACAACAAACAACAAACAACAAACAACAAACAACAAACAACTAACAACTAACAACAAACTATGATTGAATGAATACTATGATTGAAAACAACAAACAACCAACAACAAACAACAAACAACAAACAACAAACAACAAACTATGATTACAGGTAAGACAAAATTACTAGGAGTTATTGGCGACCCGGTGGAGCATTCCCTCTCTCCAGCAATGCACAATGCAGCCATCGCCCATCTAAATCTAGACTACATCTATCTCCCGTTACCAGTAAAAAAGGAGAACTTACCAGAAGCGATCGCCGGTTTTAAAGCTATCGATTTAGTAGGTTTCAACATTACCATTCCCCACAAGCAAGCTATAATTCCTTTCCTGACTGAAATATCCCCATCCGCGAAAATGGTGGGTGCAGTTAATACAGTTTGGCGCAAGGAAGAAGGTTGGTGGGGAACCAACACGGACGTAGTGGGATTCCTCGCTCCTCTGAAAGCCCTAACTCGCTCTTGGAGCCATATAACCCCCATAATTCTGGGTAATGGGGGTGCGGCCCGAGCAGTAGTTGCCGGTTGTTCCCAATTGGGATGTCGGGAAATTTCCGTTGTGGGACGCGATCGGCACAAGTTAGAGCTATTTAAGTCTAGTTGGCAGGATTCCGCTCTGGAAGCTACCGTTACCGTGCGTTCCTGGGAAGATTTGCCGGACATAGTATCTGAAGCTGAATTGTTAATTAACACTACTCCTATGGGCATGTATCCTCAAGTAGACCGATGTCCTCTGGATGCAACAACTATGGCGAAACTACGAGAAGGGGCGATCGCCTACGACTTGATTTACACTCCCAATCCTACTCAGTTTCTGCAACAAGCAGCAAGAAGGGGGGCCATGGCTATTGATGGCTTGGAAATGTTAGTGCAACAGGGTGCTGCAGCTTTAGAAATTTGGTTGGGACAACCGGTACCCATAGATATAATGCGCCAAACTCTCAAGGAAAAACTGGGGTTATAGTGGATAGCTCCTTCCGTCGAATTCAAAATTCAAAATTCAAAATTCAAAATTTAAGAATTGACGAACATCTGGGCAAAAAATGCCCCCTACTATACTCGCCTTATTCCTCTTGGGTTTTAGCTTAAGGAATAGAAGCCATTATAGATTACTTTCAGCAACTGAAATAAGACTGAGATTATCTCTACAAAGCCAAACTCCTCAAACTAGCCATTCCTCTCATCCCTCTCTCTTTTCTTCTCTCTGTGTCCTCTGTGGCATAGGCGAATTGCCTGTGAACATCTTGCGGTTTATCATATCCTTCTATTCCTAAAAAAAGATGACAACAATAGAAAAAATTAGTCGATGGTTAGAAAACCGCTGGGTGGCTCCTGCCTATGGCGGTTGGGTTCTCGGCGGAATAACCCTCTGCTTTTTTGCTGCGGCCACCAATACTATGGCTGGCTGGCTTTACGTTCTCAGCGGTCTTAACCTGGCTCTTTTAGGATTAGCAGCTTTTTTGCCTTCCCGTGCCTTGCGTCAATTGAAAGTTAGCCGTCAACCCATTGCTCCAGTGAGTGCCGGGGAGCCGTTGACTCTGGAATTAACGTTGGAAAATCCCAGCCCCAGAAACCAAACTCTGCTGCAAATAAAGGATCTCCTTCCTTTCGTTCTCTCAGCACCAGTAGAAACCCCTTTAGAAGCCATTCCAGCCGGAAGTACCTATCGCTGGGTTTACTCTGCTTCTACTACTAGAAGGGGGATTTATGGATGGCAGAATATATTATTAAGAACCGGTACGCCTTTGGGACTGTTTTGGTGTTGTCGCAGTCGAGAAGTTCAAGCTAAAGCTGTGGTTTATCCCCCTATTTTGCCTCTGAAAAGCTGCCCTTTAATAGATACTTTGGGACAAGATGAAAGTACTAGATTGCAGAGCGATCGCCTTTACCTAGCAGCAACAGAAGGCATTACCAAAACCCTCCGTCCTTATCGACAGCGAGACTCCACTCGTTTGATTCACTGGCGTACTAGCGCTCGTTTGGGAGAATTACAAGTGAGAGAATTAGAAGTAATTACTGGAGGGAGGGAAGTAATTATTTGTTTGGATACTGCGGCCAGTTGGCAGGAAGAAGATTTCGAGCAAGCAGTAATTGCGGCGGCATCTTTATATGCTTATAGTTCCAGCCATCAGCTCAACGTTAAACTTTGGACTGCTACTACTGGTTTGTTACATGGCATGAGAGTTGTTTTAGAAGCTTTAGCTGCCACAAGTTTTGAAGAAGAGAAGACTAATAAATTGCCTGCTTTACCTTTGGTTTGGTTGACCCCAAATCCCGCTAACTTAGATGGTTTACCTCCCAGCAGCAGTTGGTTGCTATTTTCTCCAGCAGGAGCTAATTTGCCTGTTAATACTAGGGGGTTGATTATTAATGGGGAGGAACCTTTAGAGAGACAATTACAAAAGCCAATCTCTTAATAAGCCGTTGCATAGTTTCGGGATGGTAG
>JH610649.1 GCA_000252485.1 Prochloron didemni P4-Papua_New_Guinea
TTAATACAGATTTTTCCCTTTTCAAGAAACAGCTATGGTGGGCGTGTTCCACCCTAAAACTATCCACTATCCACTATCAACTATCCACTATCAACTATACCGGTGTTTTCTGTAAATCTGGTCTTTCTTCAGAGATGATCGCCCCAGAAACGGGACAAACTTCCAGACAAATACGGCAATCAATACAAGTCTTAAAATCAATCCAATACCAATCAGTTCCCTTGGCATTTTTCCCAGGACCTGGATGGATACAAGCCACTGGACAAGCGGAAACGCAATCGGCGATTCCTTCACAAACACTGGTAACAATACTGTGAGCCACTCTTTCTCCTCCAACAAACTCAATCAAGCTACAAATCCAACTTGGCCTTCAAATCTTCATAAATAAAAGAGCGATCGCCGAAAATATAATTAGGAGCAAATCCAGTAATATCTCTCCCTCCTACTTGGCGCAAATGTTCCACTGCACCCACCAACATTTTCTTAGGAACTACAATAGTTGCCGCATACCAATCATCTCCTTCCTGAGAATAAACCTTGGCTACCGTTGGTCCCCGCATCCCAGCTAACTCCAAATTCTTCATCAGCCGGTCGGCAATTTCCTCCGGGGACTTTCCCCGCACGTTAGCAGTGAGAGAGAGGTAGTTTTTCGCCGCCACCTGGGCCTCAATTAACTCCAGCATTATCTTCGTAGTGGCTAACTTTTCTTTACTTCCCTTTAACTCCCTTTTATTGCCAATTAAACAAGCTTCCGACTGCAAAATTGTCCCATCTGTCAGTCGCTTCAAGCGATTTTCCCTCAAGGTAGTTCCGGTAGAAGTGACATCCACAATGGCATCAGCATAACCCATACTGGGAGCCGCCTCTAAAGCACCGTGAGCTTCTACTAAGGAGAAATTGACAATCCGTTTCTGATAAAACCACTTGCGAGTTAAATTGGGATATTTAGTAGCAATACGCAGGTCTCGTCCCTTCTCTTTGAATACTAAAGTCAAGTCGGCCAAATCTTGACTGGAAGTAACATCAATCCAACTATCTGGTACGGCCAAAACTAACTCGCAGCCACCGTAACCTAGGCGATCGCAGATAACCACCACATCATCGTAATCCCGACCGTTCTCGCTTACTACATCGTAACCAGTAACTCCCAAGTCAGCGCTCCCCTCCGCCACCTTAGTAAAAATATCTGCAGCCCTTTGGAACAGCACTGATACGTTACCTGCGGCAGGAATAGAACCGACATATTGCCTTTCGTTGGGACGAGATACCTTTAAGCCAGCAGCCCCTAGAAATTGTCTAGTATCCTTATCTAAAGCACCCTTACTGGGTAAAGAAATTCTCAGACTGCTCATGATTGCTTCTCCTGGTTATCCGCTTCTTCTACATAGCCCCTCTCCCCCCTGGGAGAGGGGTTGGGGAGAGGGGGAGAGGGCATCCAAAGATAATTCCTGCTGTTCCCTAGTAGCCATATTTTTCACTACCACCGTTCCAGCCAATCTTTCCCTCTCTCCCACCACCATAACGTAGGGAATGTCTCGCTTCACTGCATATTTCAAGTTACTGGTCACATTCTTGCCCCGCACGTCCATTTCCACCTGCCAGCCAGAATGACGCAGTTTTTCCGCCACTTTAATGCTGTAGCCCCATTCAGCCTCGCTCACCGGTATAATCAAAGCATGGACTCCATCCCCATTAATAGAAGGCAAAATCCCCTCACTTTCCATGGCCAATCTAATCCTTTCGATGCCGAAAGAAAAGCCACTGGCACTCATATCGTTATTTCCCCCCACCGTTCTGACTAAATCGTCGTAGCGACCGCCGCCGCAAAGTTGTCTTTCCTGACCCAAAGTATCGTGATGAATCTCAAAGATTGTCCCGGTATAATACTGTATTCCTCGACTCATGCCCAAATCCAGAATTATCTTACTGGAGTCTAAACGGTAGGATTCTAGTAAAGTCAAAATCTCTTTTAGTTGTTCTAAAGGCTTACTATCTATTTCATAAGATTTTAGCAACTGTTCCGCTGCCGGCAGAACTTCCTCTGGCTTGCCTTTCAGTTGTGCCAGTTCCTCCATAAAAGCCAGAGTATCCTCTATTAGAGACTGTTGGTCTTCCCGCTCAATTTTTGCTAACAGACGATGAGCGATTTCCTCCGGTTGCCGCATCCCCACTAAATTAACATTCATGCTTTCCAGCAATTCTAAAATAGTGAGATGAGCCTCTTGGGGATCTAAATCCTTAAAGAGCCATTTAAGTCTTGCTGTAGAACCGCTCTCTTCTGCGGAAAAAGTCGGATAAATCTCCTCTAAACCTTTCTCTAGATCCTGTCTCCCGTCATTACGCAACTTTTCCATATTAGCCAACAAAAAGTTGCGCAGGCGATTTTCCAAAGGTTTAGCCGCCAGAAACTGGTTCAGCACGGCAATATTCCCCATCACCAGCTCGTAATCCTGCAAACCCAAACGGTCCAAACTTTGACAAGCAAGAGCAATAATTTCCCCATCTGCCATGGTTCCCCCAGCCCCGATCGCCTCTATTCCCATTTGGGTAAACTGGCGATAGCGACCCCGCTGAGGTTTTTCATAGCGGAAAGCAGGACCGCAGTAGAAAAGGCGTACTGGCAGGGGTTCCCCTTGCAAAGCCCCATTATTAACATAGGCTCTGGCAACGGAAGCAGTTAGTTCGGGACGGAGACAGAGGCGACGATTGTGATAAGTAAAATCGTACATCCGGGAGATTAACTCTTCCCCAGACTTGCGCAAAAAGAGTTCGGTATACTCGATAACTGGCACGTCAATGGGACGATAGCCAAAAGATTCAAAGCAGCTACTCAGTTGATTTTGGATCTGCTGTTGAATTTGGTAAGTTTCGGTTAAGACGTCATTAACGCCTCGCACTGTTTCTACTTTTGGATTGCGCATGATTGGGTTAGCAATGACCATTTACCAGTAAACAGGCATTGGGAACAATTGTCTAATTAAAATAGTGGATTAATGAAGATAATTTTTCTCTATCGATTTAGTTAGACCATGTTTACTTTGTGAAGTTCGACAATACCTCCTTCAAATACTTGCATCATTAGCTGGTAGTTGTTCATCAATATCTTCTTACATAACGGGAACCAATGCGAACAATCCAGATTTGAGCATCTGGGTAAGATGCTTCAAGGCGATCGCAGGCAGCTATTTCACTGTCATCAACTTCAAAGGCTCCCGTTTCAATGTCCATGGCGACAATTTTCCCATGATTATTTGCTTCAACTAGAGGACGGATTCGAGTTTGATAAATTTCATCCCCATATCTAGCAAATTCTTCT
>JH610650.1 GCA_000252485.1 Prochloron didemni P4-Papua_New_Guinea
GTCTTGCCTGTGAGTTTATCTTGCCTGTGAGTTTATCTTGCCTGTGAGTTTATCTTGCCTGTGAGTTTATCTTGCCTGTGAGTTCATCTACAGTTCAAAATCTCGGGACAGAGGAAATCAACCCTTACACCAAACTTAGCGAGAGGTTCTTTAAAATTACGCCAATCTGAATCAACCGCATTACAAATTGGTGGATGTTCTGGATGGGCAAGAGAAACAGCTACAAATTTGCGATCGCTCGGGTCAAATCCACTCAGAGACTCGTCCTGGGGAAATTCTTGAAAATTATTTTCTCCCATAGGGGTTATTGGAACTTGTTGGCAACAGCGAGGATTAGCTAAATTAATCAGTAACCATTTGAGAAATTTATCTCCCAGTCCCGGTTGTCCGCTGTCTGAAGCATTCTTTCTATATTCTTTAATAATCAGAAAGCGATTGTCCAGC
Source organism: Prochloron didemni P4-Papua_New_Guinea (assembly GCA_000252485.1). Lineage (GTDB taxonomy): Bacteria > Cyanobacteriota > Cyanobacteriia > Cyanobacteriales > Prochloraceae > Prochloron > Prochloron didemni. The sequence continues at coordinate 445 of JH610650.1, forward strand.
ACTAAAATAAACTGGTGGTTTTGGATTGCTCTAAGTTGGGTGATGCAGTTTTTTACACATTCTGAAGAAGCTTGAGGAGTATCCCGACCGTTGGCAACCACCAACACATTAGTATCTACAATCAGATTCATTATTCTTCTATAGGGTTTCTTGGACTCATGAGGTCATTATTGATTTTCTTCAGCTATAGCGCTTCGCGCTGGTGTCAAAACATGCTACATTTTTTAGACAAAGGTGCTGCATCTGCTGCATCACCTTGATGTAAAGCGAAAGACGCATTTTTCTTATCAACCTCTTAATTGTTCATTGTTTATTGTTCATTGCTCATTGCTATAATTGACGATTCATATTGGCCTCAGTCATGGCAAATAAATCTCCCATCTCATCTCCAAAGAAATTATCCGGCCAATTGTTGATGTTGCCAAATTGATCTACTTCTAAAGGAGTTAGATTAGATTTCCCTTCTTGGTCAGTAGAACAAAAATACAGAGCCACATCTTCATTACTAAACTGTTCCTCTGCGATTCGTCGCTGCAATCTTCGCAAAAGATGTTCGCTGTGGCTTTCTAAGATAATTTGAAGCTTGCGAGTTTTAGACACTTCAATTAAAATATCCGCTAAACCCATTTGGGCTGAAGGATGGAGATGAATTTCCGGTTGTTCCAAAATAATTGAAGCTCCTTCAGGAACGTAGTAACACAATACTAAAACCGGTAAAATTTGGGATATCCCAAAACCAACGTCTGTGAGGGAGACTTCGGAAGAGTTAGGAGTGCGACGAATTTTAACTTCGTATTCTTGGCGATGGGCTACAATTGGTTGGATATCAAAACTATGAATTAGATTTAATTCTCGTAACCAACTTGCTATTTTTTCCAGGATTTCTGGGTCAGATTTTTGGGCTGCTAGAAGTGCAGCAATAGTCCATTCTCCTCTTTTTCCTACATCTTGGGGCTTTTCTCCAGACCAGCGGTAGATACGAGATGGATATTCTCGCACTGGACCTAAGTAATAGAGGTTTTGGAATAGGTTTTCAAAGGATTGTTCTAGGTTAGATAAATCAAAATCCTTCAAAAAACTTTTACTTTCATCAGGAAAAATGTAGCCCTTAAAAGGGTCCAATTGTCGTACTTTTGATGATTCAACCTCATCACCTTTAAAATTAGATGTATAAGTTGATACTCGATAAAGATTAAAATTTTTTCTAATTAAGTCCATCTGAATTTTAACTGATTTAACCAATTTATTTAGGCTAGAACCTATTTGCGATAAAGCCTTGTTTAATAAATCTTGATTATCTAACGAAAGAATCAAAGTTTGCAAATCATGATTATTTTCTAAATGATAATCTAAATTTGTGAAACTATCATCAAAATTGTACTGATACGTCATTGTTTTAATCTCAAAATCATCTAGATCAATATAGATTTCAGATTCAAATTTAATCTGGCTGTATTCCTTGGAATAAAAGGGATTTAACTTAAAAGAAGAAAAAAAAGTTTCTATTTCCTTTATCCAATCAATTCTCCCTGCAAATAATTCTAACTTTGGTTTAAAAATTGGAGGCTTCCAAGTGAGAGAGAAGGAAATTGTTCCTGGGAGTATATGTTGGTGAATCAAGTCATAAGAAGTACCCAGATCTACATAGGATTGATTATCTCCTCCCATGTACAAAATCCGTTGGCGATCGCTCGACTCCACTGTTTGTTTTAACATCAGCAAAAATTGCAATATTGCCGTTTTGCCCGAGCTATTAGTGCCGAAGAAACCGGTAATATTGGCCATCCCCATATCTCCAGTGTCTTCCCAAGATTTAAAATTCTGAAACCGCAGTTTGGTAAACATTTATAGCAGTTGATAGTTGATAGTGGACAGTTGATAGTGGACAGTTGATAGTTGATAGTTGATAGTTGATAGTGGACAGTTGATAGTTGATAGTTGATAGTTGATAGTTATACAGCACAGCAGCGATTGCTGGAACTCAATACTAAACAAGGTACTATCAACAAATTTTGTTTGTCAAGCCCTGTTTCGGGTTTTTTGGCAAGAATTTTTGCTAGCTACTCTATCGATAGATTAGAGAGTGGGTGTTCTTACTTAGATATTGTAGGTCGGGTTGACCCACGAAACCCAACACATTGTTTATTGATAAAGAATAGAACAAATTTTGGCCAACATCAGGGCGCTCGCGTAGCGATCTGCGAAGAGTGCGCCATTTCAGATAAATCTCCTTTAAGCTTAGTGGCGTAATTATACCACCGCAAAACATTTGATGGCCAAATTTGGTCAAAGAGACTATATATAGGTAGTGTGGTGCGTTACGAACGCACCCTACTAATAGCTAGCGGAGCTAACAACAAACAACAAACAAAAAGTCCTGATTGAGAAAAGACTCTCCCGACCACAGTTCATCGGCAATAATCTCTAACTCCAGCTGTTGGAGGGGCGATGGCGCTGACAATTGCCATTAGTAGTAACCCCTTGCCACCCTTAGCTAATTGTTGGCAAATCGTCAAAGGGCAATTCTTGTTCATACCCAGTTTCCTCCAGCTTTTTAATTGATTTAATCCATTAGCGTCGTGGCCATTTTAGATTCTCTTTAATCTCCAAAATAATAATTTTCATGAAGATAGAACAGTTGACAGTTGATATAGCGGAAAGCGCTCGGTTTCCAACATATTTTCTTTTTTTCCTTAAATACACAGTATTCTTAAAGTTACTAAATTTGAGTATACAGCCAGCTTTGTAGGGTGCGTTCGCAACGCACGGGTGTGGTCAAAAGTAGTTGTTCTCCGGTTGAATATGTAGAAAGTTAATTGTGGGGTAGCCCTCTGGGCTGCCTATCTTTTAGGGTAAGCCGCGACTTAAAATTCAACTGTTTTTGACCGCGCCCGTCACAGGCAAGATTTGTGTCACAGGCAAGATTTGTGTCACAGGCAAGATTTGTGTCACAGGCAAGATGCCTGTGCCACGATTAATGCAGATGAATACGGATATTTTACTACTAGAAAACTGCTATATAGCATTTCTTGGACTCAATATGTACATCTATACACCGGCCTATGAAAGTGTTTACTATGCAGAACAAGAAAAAGAACTAGAATGGTATTTCCTGTGGTCAAAAGTAGTTTTTGGGGCTAAATATCTATTCATCAACCGTGGGGTAGCCCTCTGGGCTGCCTATCTTTTAGGGTAAGCCGCGACTTAAAATTCAACTGTTTTTGACCGCACCCGTCACAGGCAAGATTTGTGTCACAGGCAAGATTTGTGTCACAGGCAAGATTTGTGTCACAGGCAAGATTTGTGTCACAGGCAAGATGCCTGTGCCACGGTTAATGCAGATGAATACGGATATTTTGCTACTAGAAAACTGCTATATATCAAATCTGAAAAAGAATGCTACAGATACAATAACAGTTCTATAACTTTTATAGATAGAGGAACACTTCTATGTTAAAAGTCCCCCTTTGATAAGGGGGACTTAGGGGGATATGAAATATTTTCATATTTCATATTAATTAAGAGAAGAAACCGTATTTCTTAGCTGTTTGCAATGTCTACTTGCTACTTCGCTCCATGCTATGATCTGCTTAAAACAAACACCCTAGCACCAGCTAGGGTGAGAAAGAAAACGTTAGCTTTAGAAGTAGTATATCGTGATTGTTAATTATTTCAGCCAACAAGAAACCGGGTTTCTACCATTATTTTAGACTCCATACCTAGATTGATCGAAGAAACCCGGTTTCTAACCCCTGGGGTTACTACGCGCAATTCAAAATTCAAAATTCAAATTTCAAAAAGATGGCTATGATTAGGTTTCAGGCTTTATTAATGACAATACCTAAATGGGTAGCGCTATATATCGTGATTGTGGCAGTTGAAACAGGGTGCGGTCACAAACAGTTGAATTTTATATTCTCAATAGTTAGGGCTTACCCGCGATTGTTAGGCAGCCCAGACTTGCCCAGCCCTTCGACGACCCTCTGGGACCGGGTCGCCGAAGGGGGGCTACCCCACATCTGATAAATAGACATTCAGCCCCAAACAACTACTTTTGACCACACCCGCAACGCACCGAAACTCATGGACAACACAAGATAGTTTACTGTTCATGTTCTTATATAACGATTTAAAGTTAAATTTTAATTTCAATACAGTCAATTTTCGTTCCTAGATTGGATAAATAACGCGAGCGCCAATATACCTTGATATTTTAGTAGCTTTGTAGGGTGCGGGCGCTAAGAGCGGCGCTTCGCGGGGCGCAACGCACCGAAACTCATGGAAAACACAAGATAGTTTACTGTTCATGTTCTTATATAACGATTTGAAGTTAAATTTTAATTTCAATACAGTCAATTTTCGTTCCTAGATTGGATAAATAACGCGAGCGCCAATATACCTTGATATTTTAGTAGCTTTGTAGGGTGCGTTCGCAACGCACCGAAACTCATGGACAACACAAAACAGTTTACTGTTCATGTTCTTATATAACGATTTAAAGTTAAATTTTAATTTCAATACAGTCAATTTTCGTTCCTAGATTGGATAAATAACGCTTTCGGTGGGCATTGTACCATTATCTAATCTACTATATCGATATACTAGAGAGTGAGCATTATTGCTTAGAAAAAAGTTTGCTTCTCTATCGATATAATAGCTTTTGAATCAAACTTTAGAAATCCTTATCTCTAGAAGTAGGGTGCGGCACTGCCCACCAATATACCTTGATATTTTAGTTAGATTTTAATTAGATATTATTCAATTGTTTTTTGGGAACGATATTTACGTGATTTAATATCTAATAGGGTTTATCCCCCTAAATCCCCCTTAATAAGGGGGACTTTGAGAATAATGCGCTCTTTGTTATTTGCAGAAAACAACAAACAACAAACAACAAACAACAAACAACAAACAACAAACAACTAACAACAAACAACAAACAACAAACAACTAACAACTAACAACAAACAACAAACAACTAACAACTAACAACAAACAACTAACAACTAACAACAAACAACAAACAACTAAGTTGCCAACTAGCTCCTTGAACTGCTAAACTAGCAATATACTCAGGAGGTACAGGAAGATTCAATAAAGACCAATGGGCCGCAGCCTGAAAATCACTGCCAATACTGAGTAAGCCTGTTGGTTCTTCTAGCTTTAAATTAACTTCAATGGAAGCCAAAGAACCAGCTAATCCATGGCCAATTGCTTTTAAATAAGCTTCCTTCCCCGTCCAACCTCGAAAAAAAGCTCTTTCCTTTTCTCTTGCAGGAAGCTCTTTAATAGTAGTATATTCTTGGGGAGAAAAGAAACGTTGAGCAATTCTTTCCGCATCGGCCATAGGCCGGAGGTATTCTACATCGATACCCACAAGGCGATCGCGGCTGAAAACATATAAAGCTAATCCTTCAGAGTGAGATAAGTTGAACTGCAGTTTATTGCTATTACAACTATCTGCTAACTTAGGCTTTCCTCGACTGCTATACTCAAACTGTAATGCTTGCGGTTCACTGCCTAAATATCGTCCTAAAATAATCCTGAGAGTACCGCGACCGACAATAAAACGATCTCTATGCTGTGGGAAATGAAACCGATTTGCTCTCTCTCTTTCGTCTTTAGATAGAGTCTCCTCTAACCCATAGACTTCCTCTTTCGATAAATCTAGATTAGCAAGCCAAACATGAACTTCTTCGTCCTCTAATCCTAAATCTGATGGTGGATAATTCCACATTTGTTGTTTGTTGTTTGTTGTTGGTTGTTTGTTGTTTGTTATTTGTTGTTTATTAATTTTTGCTGTTGTTTTCCATCATAGTATTCATTTAATCATAGTTTGTTGTTTGTTGTTTGTGATTTCAACTTAATCATCGGCTCTGATTTTCCTGCTTTACGCTTGATGATTTTCACCTCAAACAAACCTGTTGCTTTAATCAATTCACTCAGCTTTTTATACCCATAATTTCTTGAATCAAATGATGGAGATACTGTTTGAATTTGGGAGCCTAGTTCCGCTAAAAAAGCCCAACCGTTATCTCCAGAAATATTCTCATATACATTTTTGAGTAACGTGAGTATTTCTTCAGGAAAGCTCGATTTAGAACCTACACTAGGCTCTTCTAACTGTTTTGAAAGCTTCGTTTTCCTGGTATTAACTTCCTTAGAATTTTTTTTGGTTTCCTCTAAAGTTTCCAAGATTTCTGTATAGATAAATTTATCGCAGGCACTTACAAATGCCTTTGGTGTTTTAGCCTCGCCAAAACCATATACAGCCAAGCCTGATTCCCGGATACGACTTGCCAATCTAGTAAAGTCGCTGTCACTAGAAACGATACAGAACCCATCAAACTTGTTGGAATACAACAAGTCCATGGCATCAATAATAAGTGCGCTATCTGTAGAATTCTTGCCTGTGGTGTAGCTAAACTGCTGAATAGGCTGAAGAGCAAAATCGTTGACTACAGATTTCCAACTCTTGAGTGCCTGATTTGTCCAATCGCCATAAATTTTCTTGACACGAGCGCTACCGTATCTGGCAATTTCCTTAAGCAATGGCTCAACTAACCTAGCACTTACATTGTCTGCGTCAATCAGAACCGCTAACTTACTTGATTTTATAAGCTCTTCATTAGTCATCCGAGTAAAAATCTTAGCGACAAACAGAGAATACTCAAATATTAACCCACTCTAAATTATATACACAAACGCTGATAGATTTCATCTAAATGCTGTAAGTGATATTGGGGATCGAAACAGGATTCAATTTCTGCTGGAGATAAATATTCTTTCACCTTAGCATCATCACTAATCAAAGCCCGAAAATTACCATCTGCTTGATTCCAAGCTTGATGAGCGGAAGATTGAACTATTGCATAGGCATCTTCCCGAGTCATGCCCTTTTCTACTAAACTGAGTAACACTCGCTGACTGAAGATAACCCCACCGTAAACATTCATATTCCGCTTCATGTTTTCCGGGTAGACTTGGAGATGCTTTATCAAGTCAGTTGTTTCCTTCAACATAAAATGGATTAAAATGCAAGAGTCCGGGAGAATAACTCTTTCTACAGAGCTGTGGGAAATGTCCCGTTCGTGCCAGAGAGCCACATTTTCCAAAGCAGCAATGGCGTGACCCCGAATAATTCTCGCTATTCCCGAGAGCCGTTCCGAACGAATGGGATTGCGCTTGTGGGGCATGGCGGAAGAACCTTTTTGTCCCTTAGCAAAAAATTCCTCCACTTCCAGAACATCCGTGCGCTGGAGATTGCGAATTTCTACCGCAAACCTTTCTAAAGAAGCAGCTAGAAGAGCTAATTGACCCACATAATCAGCATGGCGATCGCGGGAAATAACTTGGGTAGAAGCAGTATCCGGTTCCAATCCTAGTTGTTGAGCCGCGATCGCTTCTACTTTTGGATCTACATTGGCATAAGTTCCCACCGCCCCAGAAACCTTAGCCACGGAAATATCCCGACGGAGGCGAACCAGGCGATCGCGATTGCGCAAAACCTCTGCCAACCATCCCGCTAATTTAAAACCAAAAGTAATGGGTTCAGCATGAATACCATGGGAACGGCCTACCATTACAGTATGCCGATGTTGTTGAGCTTGATAGCGAATTGCTTGAATTAAATCTTCAATTTGTTCTAAAATGAGATTTAAACTGGCTACCAATTGTAGTGCCAATCCCGTATCTAAAACATCAGAGCTAGTCAAACCCAAGTGAATGTATCTGCCAGCATCACCAACATACTCATTAACATTGGTCAGGAAAGCAATCACGTCATGGCGGACTTCTGCTTCTATAGCCAAAACTCTTGAGAGGTCGAAGTTAGCTTTGGCTTTGATTTCTTCCATTGCTGTGGTAGGGATATAACCCAGTTGAGCTTGTGCCTCACAGACTGCAATTTCTACTTGGAGCCAAGTCTTCATTTTGTAGGTGTCAGTCCACAGTTCGCCCATTTCAGGCAGAGTATAACGTTCAAGCACAATCTGTGTCGCTGAATACAACTGTCATATTGTACAACTGATTATCAATTATTTTGATGATTGACAACAGCTTTTTGGGTCGAGACAGCAAGGTCAAGGAATGAATTATTTGAAAATGTATCAAACCATACGCAAGCGTAGTATTAGAGCTGGAGAGATGCTTTTCTCCGAGGGAGATCCTGGAGATTTTGCTTATATAGCACTACGCATTTAGGTATTGTCATTAATAAAGCCTGAAACCTAGTCATAGCCAAAGAGTGAATTTTGAATTTCTCAGTTTGAATTGCGCGTAGCGCTATAATATGAACACTTACGCATTGTAAATATTTGTAGGGTGATTAAAACCCTCGTGCGAATTATACCAGTTAAAGGCAGGAAATGAGTCAACAGCGCATTCTCTCTGGGGTTCAACCCACGGGAAACTTACACTTAGGTAACTATTTAGGAGCAATTCGCAATTGGGTAGAAGAACAAAAAAACTACGATAATTTCTTTTGTGTTGTAGACCTGCACGCGGTTACAGTACCTCACGATCCTAAAACCCTGGCAACAGATACCTATACCATCGCCGCCCTCTATCTAGCCTGCGGCATTAATCGAAACTATTCTACCATCTTCGTTCAATCCCACGTTTCCGCCCACAGCGAATTAGCATGGCTGTTAAACTGCATCACTCCCCTAAACTGGCTCGAAAGAATGATTCAGTTTAAAGAAAAGGCTGTTAAACAAGGAGAAAATGTCAGCACTGGCTTATTAGATTATCCAGTGTTAATGGCAGCAGATATCTTACTCTACGATGCAGATAAAGTACCCGTGGGAGAAGACCAAAAACAACATTTAGAACTAACTCGGGATATTGCTATCAGACTAAATGATAAATTTGGGAAAAAGAAGGAACCAGTGCTAAAAATTCCCGAGCCTTTAATTCGTCAAGAAGGAGCTAGGGTAATGAGTCTGACAGACGGAACCAAAAAGATGTCCAAGTCCGACCCTTCAGACATGAGTCGGATTAATCTTCTGGACTCCCCCGAGGCGATCGCCAAAAAAATCAAGCGCTGCAAAACAGATCCAATTAAAGGTTTAACTTTCGACCATAAATCAAGACCGGAATGCAACAATCTACTCTACCTCTATACTATCCTTTCCGGTAAAGAAAAAGAAGTAGTGGCTGCAGAATGTGCAGAAATGGGTTGGGGACAATTTAAACCTCTCTTGACGGAAGTAACTATTGAAGCAATGAAACCAATTCAAGAAAAGTATCAAGAAATAATGGACGATAAAAGTTATTTAGATTCGGTGTTGCGAGAAGGTCAGCAAAAAGCCGAAGAAGTTGCTCATCGTACTCTTGCTCGAGTCAAAAATGCCCTCGGTTATTTAGCCCCTTTATAATAACTATCCTTATTCATCTGTGTTTATCTGTGTTCATCTGCGGTTCAAACAACAAACAACAAATGTCAAAATTGCGCCTGGCTGTCCGAAGGAAAGAATTTTTAATCACTGCAGAAGTTGCTCCCCCTAAAGGAGGCAATCCAGCACATATGCTGGAAATGGCTAAAACCCTTCAGGGACGAGTTCATGCAGTTAATGTTACCGATGGCAGTCGGGCAGTATTGCGCATGTCTTCTCTCGCTGCAGCTACAATTTTATGGCAACATGGCATCGAGCCTGTTTATCAGATTGCCTGCCGTGATCGCAATCGCATCGGTCTCCAAGCCGACCTCATGGGGGCTCACGCTCTCGGTATCACCAACATCCTAGCTCTCACGGGAGACCCGGTAAAAGCAGGAGACCATCCCGATGCTAAAGCTGTCTTCGATTTTGAATCCGTGCGATTGCTCAAAGCAATAACCCAACTAAATCAAGGGTTGGACCTCAACCACAAACCCCTACCAGACGAACCTCTAAACCTATTTCCCGGTGCAGCAGTTGACCCCCAGTTAAAAAGTTGGTCCGGGTTGCAAAAGCGATTCGAGCAGAAAATCAACGCAGGAGCCCAATTTTTTCAAAGCCAACTAATTACAGATTTTGATCGCCTGGATAAGTTCATGAATCAGATAGCAGTAGGAACGGATAAACCTATCCTAGCTGGGATTTTCCTACTCAAATCTGCCAAAAATGCTCGCTTTATCAACCGCTACGTACCAGGAGTAAATATTCCCGAAGCTACTATTGAAAGATTGGCAAAGGCAGAAAAACCCCTTGAAGAAGGAATGAAAATTGCTGCAGAACAAGTATTGCTAGCCAAAGACTTGTGTCAAGGAGTTCATCTCATGGCAGTTAAGCGAGAAGATTTAATAACTCCTATTCTAGATTTGGCAGGGATTGCTCCTCTGGAACTTGCAGTGGATAGTGGATAGTGGATAGTGGATAGTTGATAGTTGATAGTTGATAGCTACTATCTAGAATAGTAGGGTGGGCATCGCCCGCCACAACCTCTTAATTGTTCATTGTTAATCGTTCATTGCTCATTGCTATACTTTGCTACTCTTGTTCCAAACGACGAATCCGTTGTTCGTGGTCATCTTGGATCCTATCATTCACTTGGGCATTAGTAACCAACAATTCTGCAATTTGCGTCAAACCTTGAACCTGTCCCGTCAAACCTTGAATCTGTCCGGTCAAATTTTCAATCTGTCCCGTCAAACCTTGAATTTGTTGGGAAACTTCAGCTAGTTCTGACTGACGACGGAGATCGCTTTCTTGC
>JH610651.1 GCA_000252485.1 Prochloron didemni P4-Papua_New_Guinea
GGCAAAAATCATCTTAAACCCATCAGATATTATAAGCAATTGTAGGTTGGCTTGGACGATAGCGAAACCCTTCGGCTACCCTTCGACTACGCTCAGGGCAAGCGCTCAGGGCAACGCCCAACAGCACCAAGTTGTGTTGGGTTTCGTTACCTCAACCCAACCTACGAAAAATAAACTAAAAACAAATTATTAATAGAAAATAACTTTTAGAGCAACAATTACAAAAATAACTATCCCACCAATAACTATCTTAAATCATCTGCGTTCATCTGCGTTCATCTGCGGTAAAAAAAAGTCTATCATCATAAATTTATTGTTCTAGACTGTCAAGATTTTCACGGACAACAAGTAGCCATAGTAGCTTCTGATAAGGTATTAAAATCCATAATCAATTGCTCAACTCCTCATAAAAGTATACTCGTGATCGCACTTTTCAGCAAGCCCTATATGCTGGCCTATGAACGTGTTTAACAATCATGGGACAGTTAATTATTCCAGAATTAATAATCTTTAAGAAAGCGAGGCGATCGCCTAGTTTTAGTAGGTTGGGTTCAGCGATTAGGGAAACCCAATCTAAACTTTTGGTTTGTTGGGTTTCGTTACCTCAACCAAACCTACAAATGCACTACAATATACTCATTTGAATTTTTTGATCAAGTTAATAGTTCATCAAAAACGGATTGTAAACCATGTTACTGACCATTACCACAACACATAAGCCAGCCACGGATATGGGGTTTTTGCTACACAAGAATCCGGATAATTTGCATACCCTGTCCATGTCGTTTGGTAAGGCCCATGTGTTTTACCCGGAAGCAACAGAAAACCGTTGTACAGCAGCACTGTTGCTGGATGTGGATCCGGTAGGTTTGGTACGTAAAGGCAAAGGAAATGAAAGCTTTGCACTGGCGCAATATGTGAACGATCGCCCCTATGTTGCCTCTTCTTTTATGAGTGTGGCACTTAATAGGGTGTTTCGTACCCTTCTTTCCGGTCAGAGCCAACACCGACCTGAACTGGTTGATGCGAATATTCCCTTGGAAGTCAAAATATCAGTGTTGCCTTGTCGGGGTGGTGTAACAGTGCTGGAAAAACTCTTTGCACCCCTTGGGTATGAAATTGAGGCCCAACGCCACACCCTGGATGAGAAGTTTCCCGATTGGGGAGATAGCCCATACTACACAGTGACGCTTAAACGCAGCTGTTCCCTCAAGGAATTTCTAAGTCACTTGTACGTGCTGATTCCCGTGCTGGACAACCATAAGCATTATTACATTGCCCATGATGAGATTGAGAAACTGCTACGTTTCGGCCAAGACTGGCTAGAAAAACATCCAGAGAAGGAGATGATCACCCAACGCTATTTGCAGTTCCGTCGTATTACCAATGAAGCACTGGCACGACTTGCCGATGGAGATGAATCTGTGGCCGGAGTAGCCATAAGTGAGGATGAATCTCCGGTCAAACAAAAAGAACCGTTGGCAGAAAAAATCAGCTTGAATGAACAGCGCATAAAAACCGTAGTAGAAACACTGAAAGCCTACAACGCCAAACGTGTGGTGGATCTCGGTTGTGGTGAAGGCAAGTTGCTGAAAGAATTGCTGGAGGATAGCTATTTCGAGCAGATCGCTGGCTGTGATATATCGTCTCAGGCTCTGGAAAGAGCCAAGGCCAAACTACGGATAGAGGGCTTGCCATCCATTCAGCGCAAACGTATCTCCTTGATACAAACTGCACTGACCTATCGGGACAAACGATTGTCAGGCTACGATGGGGCAGCAATTATAGAGGTCATGGAACATTTGGATTTGCCAAGGCTCCATGCCTTCCGCCGCGTCGTGTTCCAGTTTGCTCGTCCAGGTGTGGTCATTATCACCACGCCCAACGTAGAATATAATGTGCTGTTTGACAATCTACCTGAAGGCAAGTTCCGCCATAGCGATCACCGCTTTGAATGGACAAGGAAAGAATTTGAAGATTGGTCAAACGCCGTCGCTGAAGAATTCGGCTACCGCGTTAGCTTTGAGCCCATTGGTGAAGTACATGCCGAACACGGCGCACCAACACAGATGGCGGTGTTTGTTAGCAGTTGATAGTTGATAGTGGATAGTGGATAGTTATACAGCTTGCGGAGAGGGTCGTCGAACTGCAACCTGCGGTTGCTGGAACTCAATAGTAAACACTTTCATCGGCTGGTATATAATCTCAAATCTAAAAATGTTTGTTACATATACAACAGTGTTATAAGCAATTGTAGGTTGGGTTTCGCTCTCGGGAAACCCAACCGGGTGCGGTCAAAAACAGTTGAATTTTATATTCTCGATAGTCACGGCTTACCTTGAAATTTAGGCAGCCCAGAGGGCTACCCCACGATTGACTTTCTACATATTTAGCCCCAAACAACTACTTTTGACCACACCCAACCCAACCTACAGCTTATATAGCTTCGGAAATCTATTGAGTCTGGAAGCGATCGCCCCCTAGCTCCCACATGAAGTGGAAATATTTCAGTTTTTTAGTAGGGTGGGCATTGCCCACCACAGCATCTCCCTGCAGTTACAATATTCTGAAAAAACTAGATCTTTTACCCAACTGGTTTTGACTGCATCTCGTCAGATTAAATTTTGATAGTGCTAGTTGTAGGAAATGCGTGGCCATGAGTTGATCTGAAATAAAAATTGGCTCATCCACCGGGATGATTTTCTGATGCTACTCTATCGATAGTAAGATAACTGGTGTTTTGGCAATTAGAAAAGTTGGCTCATCCACCGGGATGATTTTGCTGAACTACTCTATCGATAGTAAGATAACTGGTGTTTTGGCAATTAGAAAAATTGGCGAACCCACCGGGATGATTTTGCTGAACTACTCTATAGAGTATACTCGCGATCGCCCCCTAGCTCCCACATGAAATAGAAATATTTCAGCATTAACGCGGCGTTTATTCCTATTTTATTTGCCCATCTGGTTTCAACCGAGTAGCAAAAATCTTCGCAATATGTCATTTTGCTTGAATAATTAGAGCTATGGTGTACAATAAACTACAAGTATACTCATTTGAAGAGTTTCATCAAGTTCATAGTTCATCCAGAACGGATTGTAAACCATGTTACTGACTATTACGACAACACTAGGCAGCCCAGAGGGCTACCCCACGTTGACAAATACATATTCTGGCCCACACCCTAAGATAGGAGTATAAATATGGGCTTAGGTCTTTATATCGGTTCACCAATGGAACCTTCAGGCATATTGAAGGAAAAACTGTCTGCGCAAAAAAATTCTGGAGACTGTTAAAAAGGAATCACGACAGTACCTAGAAAGCAAAGGTCTATTGTACCCCCAAGCAATCATTCATAGGGATGTTTTATATCTTGAGCTACATCCGGCAGAAGAAGATGTGCGGTTCTTTGTTGATGATCACGATTACTTAATTTGTTCTGCCAGAACCTCTTCAGCGGGACCAGGTTATCACGCTTTCTTGGTAGAGCTGCTGGAGATGATTCAAGGGCCTGCAAAAATAAGTTGGATATGGGATGATGAAGAAAAAGAATTCATGGACGAAACAACTTATTTTTCAAAACGAGATTTCAATACTTTACAAATGGAAATGGTCGTTATACTATACACTCTTTTCTTTTCAGAAGTTTATCTGGAAAGTCCCCCTTTGATAAGGGGGATTTAGGGGGATATAGCAAACCTAAACGTATTTGAGATAAAAACTCCTCAATGACTAAGAAAATCACAATCCCTGAACTTTCACTTGTTTTGCTTGTGGGTTCCTCTGGCTGTGGAAAATCCACCTTTGCCAAAAAGCATTTCAAACCCACCGAAGTAATTTCATCTGACTATTGCCGTGGGCTGGTTTCCGATGATGAGAATGACCAATCCTGTACGCCGGATGCCTTTGAGGTGTTGCATTACATCGCGGGCAAGCGCCTGAAAGCGGGAAAACTGACGGTCATTGATGCCACCAATGTGCAGCCAGCATCACGTAAAAGCCTGATCCAACTGGCACGGAGCTATCATGTGCTGCCTGTAGCAATTGTATTGAATATACCATGTGAAGTTTGTTTTGAACGCAATCAAGGGCGTTCGGATCGGAATTTCGGCAAGCATGTCATCTGGAACCAACATAACCAACTGCAACGCTCACTCAAAAGTTTGAAAAAGAAAGAAGGCTTCACCCAGGTGCATCTGTTCAATTCTGTAGAAGAGGTAGATGGGGTTGAAATTGAGCGACAGCGAACATGGACCAATAAGAAACATCAAAAAGGCCCATTCGATATTATCGGCGATATTCACGGTTGCTTTGATGAATTGAAGCAGCTGCTTGAGAAGCTGGGATATGCAGTCCAGAAACAGGATCAATACACCATCACCCACCGGTCAGGCAGGGGGATTATTTTCCTCGGCGATCTGGTGGATCGTGGCCCCAACTCACCGGAAGTACTGCGCTTGGTGATGGACAGTGTAGCTTCTGGTGCGGCATTCTGTGTCAATGGCAACCATGATGACAAGCTAAAACGCAAGCTAATGGGGCGTAATGTCACCATCGCACATGGTTTACAGGAAACCCTTGACCAGCTGGAACAGGAATCAGCAGAATTCAAAGCCACCGTTTTTGAATTCCTCAAAGGATTGATTAGCCATTATGTGCTGGATGACGGCAAGCTGGCTGTGGCCCATGCAGGTCTTAAGCAAGAATATCTGGGTCGTGGCTCTCCCCGTATCCGTGAATTCTGCCTGTATGGAGAAACCACCGGCGAGATCGATGAATTCGGTTTACCAGTACGCTACCCTTGGGCGAAGGAGTATCGTGGCGATACGTCGATCGTTTACGGTCACACTCCTATCCCTGAACCGGAATGGCTGAATAACACCATCAATATTGATACTGGCTGCGTGTTTGGCGGCAAGCTGACTGCACTGCGTTACCCGGAAAAAGAACTAGTGTCTGTTGACGCAGCTAAAGTTTACTGCGAGCCGGTCAAACCCCTGCATTATGAGGCACAATCACGGGCGCAAGATAACATCCTCGATCTTGAAGATGTCATGGGCAAGCGCATTATCAGTACCCAGCTATATCACAATATTACCATTGGTGAGGAAAATACCATTGCGGCGCTGGAGGTGATGAGCCGATTTGCCATTGACCCGCGCTGGCTAATTTATCTTCCCCCCACCATGTCCCCAACCGCAACCTGTAAGGAAGGTGATTTGCTGGAACATCCCTCAGAAGCGTTTGCTTTCTATCAGAAGCGTGAGGTTAACAAGCTAATCTGTGAAGAAAAGCATATGGGTTCCCGTGCCATCATTGTTATATGTCGGGATAATGATACAGCCAAAAAGCGGTTTGGCATTAGTGGGGATGAGATTGGCAGTTGCTATACCCGTACAGGCAGAAGTTTCTTCGCCAAGCCAGAAACAGAGCAGAAGTTTTTAGGGAGAGTTGGGCTGGGCATTACCAAATCCGGCTTGTGGGAAAAACTGAACACCGATTGGATCTGCTTTGATACCGAGCTTATGCCTTGGTCGGCAAAGGCACAAGCACTACTCCAACAGCAGTACGCAGCAGTTGGCGCAGCGGCAGAAGCAGTATTGCCGGAAATAGGTCAACTTTTATCTCAAGCAGTGGCATGCAATATCCAAGGGTTGCAAGAGCTTCATGACCAGTTCAGCGATCGCTTAGAGATGGTTAAATCCTACCGTGATGCTTACCGACAATATTGCTGGCCAGTGAAATCGGTAAATGATTACAAACTGGCTCCCTTCCACATTCTGGCACAGGAAGGTGGTTTTAATCTGAATAAAGACCATCTCTGGCATTTGGAGATGATTAATCTGCTGTGTGAAGCAGACCCGGAGTTATTCCAGAAAACCGCCTACAAAATTGTGGAATCGAAAGATCAAGCCAGTTGCCAAGAGGCCATAGATTGGTGGACGGATATGACCAGCAAAGGGGGGGAAGGCATGGTGGTCAAGCCACTGGCTTTTACCGTCAAAACCAGCAAGGGATTAGTACAACCCGGCATCAAATGCCGTGGGCGGGAATATTTGCGCATCATCTACGGCCCGGAATATACCACACCTGAAAACCTAGAACGGCTCCGCCCACGAGGCTTGCGTAAAAAACGCGGGCTGGCACTGCGTGAATATGCCCTTGGCTATGAAGCATTACACCACTTTGTCAATAACGCTCCACTCTACAAGGTGCATGAAGCCGTATTCGGTGTACTGGCCCTGGAAAGCGAACCTGTTGATCCAAGATTATAGCAGTTGATAGTGGATAGTGGATAGTTGACAGTTGACAGTAGTGATATAGTTTTAGTAGGTTGGGTTGAGCGATTAGCGAAACCCAACACAAGTTTCCTGGGCTAGTTGGGCCTGCCCTGAGCGTAGTCGAAGGGTAAAGGGCCTCAACCCAACCTACGATCTAAACTACTTTGCTACTCCTCTTGTTCCAAACGACGAATCCGTTGTTCGTGGTCATCAGTAATCCTATCGTTCACTTGGGCATTAGTAACTAACAATTCTGCAATTTGCGTCAAACCTTGAATCTGTCCGGTCAAACCTTGAATCTGTTGGGAAACTCGATCTAGTTCTGACTGACGACGGAGATCGCTTTCTTGT
>JH610652.1 GCA_000252485.1 Prochloron didemni P4-Papua_New_Guinea
ATACGAAATCTGAATAATGTTTGCTACAGATAGAGTGGTACACTCTTTGTTATTTGCATATCTCCTAGAAGGTTTATGTTGAAAGTCCCCCTTCCGCAAGGGGGATTTAGGGGGATAGAAGCTATTTGTAGCAAACCTAAACGTATTTGATATTAGTTGCTTCCAGACTTGTAGCTGTCCTTGGATTTTCCGGCAGTATTGTTGGATTGCTGAAAGTTCTTTTTTTTATATAAGGCGGTCCCGCAGGGATCTGCTCCGCAGCACGCGCGGAGAGAGAAATACTTCTTTATTGTGGTGAATCGTTTCTAGATTGTGATTCTTATTTAGATTTCTGGGTTTGGGCGTGTTAAACTCAGGGTAGTGCTGGTTTGACTAAGGGGCGATCAAGATTTCTAGACTTGTAGCTTTCCTCGGATTTTCCAGCAATATTGTTAAGAAGCAGTGGCCGCCCCCGCCGCTGGCGGATTAGTTAGTGTAACATAGTCATTGGCCACTGCTCCTTAGATTTAACGTTGCTGATTGGAAAAGTGAACCCGCATTGCGAGATTTAGCTATACTTGGCCTTTAGCTGTTGCAAGATTTCGGGCTTTCCTAGGTTCAGCAACGCCCTTATTTTTTTAGTTAGGTTGGAAAGAGGGCTTTTGCGGGGTATTACTCGAAAAGAGGTTCGGAAACGTAAAGTTTTGGTCAAGATTGAGGAATTATTCGTTTCTCCACTCTCCACTACATCAACCAGTACGACCACTAATATAATCTTCTGTCATTTTGTTAGAAGGTCTTGCAAACACGGTTTCGGTGTGATTAAACTCCAACAATTCCCCCAAATACATAAAGGCAGTATAATCGGAAAACCTAGCTGCTTGCTGCATGCTATGGGGGTAACGTAATGTGGCAATTAATCTAAGATTAAGATTATATAAACGAAAGGTTAATGAAGCGTAATACGATGATTGCTGGCCACCTGCCATATTTCAGGGTAACATGATCCAGGCTTGAGCCACTAAATCCCCAATCCAGCGTCTTTCTACCCGATCCAATATATCATCCTCCGCCAATATTTCGGCAGTCAAATCCTGAAGGGATTTTCCCTCAGCCCGGGCTAGTTGTATCACTCCCGCGATGGCCGCTGCCAGTAATTCCTCATTTATGGGATAATCCCGCAAGGCGATGATTTCTTCTGCCGTGGTGGGGATAGGATGATTCATGACTATTTCACAATAATCTAGGTCCAAAAAAATAACTTTTGTTCGCGATTCTAAGAATTTGGTATCAGTGAGTCTAGCGTACCTTTACGGAAATTAGTGTAATCAAATACAGAAAAATGAAGCAAATTCTTTACTTAGAAGCCCCCACTCCAGATACCGCTGCCGTCCGCCACTGGTTACAGAAAGAATGGACTCCTCATGTAGGGGAAAAAGTAGTCACCCCCGATGGTCTTAGGCTGCAATTTCCTCAACAGAAGGGGGATAGGGAACTTTCCCTCTTTGTCTGGTCATTTCAACGGACCACCTATCTCAAACTGTTTCAATGGGGTTCGGAATCTATTGCTGGTACTAGTCAAATTTGTCAGCAGTTAACCAAAGAAATCAATAAACGTTTTCCCCCAGAATATCCAGAACCGCCAGAAATTGACTTATCCCAAGAATCTATCTTTACTGCCTTAGAACCCTATTACCCAGAAACTGTCCGCTACTTTCAGAAAATGCCCCAGGGAGAATACGACCTCCAGCGGGTTTACTGGTGGGAAAAAGGCTGGCGGGAAAGTGTTCGCAATCCCCAAAAACCGAAACAGGTAATATATCAGCAGGAACATAGGTCTAACTCTACTCAAGAGTTATCAACAAGCCCTAATTACGATCTTATTTATATTGGAGGAGCTTTAGGGGTAATCCACGGGGCAGTAATGGCCAAGTTGGGTTACAAGGTACTGCTAGTAGAACGGCTGGGTTTTGGCAGAATGAACCGGGAGTGGAATATTTCCCGTTCCGAGTTCCAAAGTTTAATCGACTTGGGTTTATTTACCGAAGCAGAATTTACCAGTATTATTGCCTCGGAATATCTAGATGGTTTTAGTAAATTCTTTGATGGCAATAACCCGCCTCACCTGAAAGCGCCAGTTTTACACACTCCCACTGTGTTGAATATCGCCATAGATACAGAAAAAATGTTGAATTTGTGCGCGGAGAAGTTGCGAGATGCTGGGGGGGGAAATTTGGGAGCGAACGGAGTTTATTCAAGCAGATATTGGTTCCACCCAGGTAACGGTGCAATTGCTAGACTTAGTGGCGGAAGAACCCAAACAAGCCACAGGAAGATTGCTGGTAGATGCCATGGGCAGTGCCTCTCCCATTGCTTGGCAACTCAATGGCTCTCGCGCCTTTGACAGTGTTTGTCCCACCGTAGGAGGAGTAATTAGAGGTGGCTTTGGGCCAGATTTTTGGGATTCTCGCTATGGCGACGTGCTTAATTCCCACGGGGATATTTCTCGGGGAAGGCAATTAATTTGGGAGTTATTTCCCGGTGCCGATGGAGAAATGACCGTTTATCTCTTTCACTACCATCAAGTTCATCCCCAGAATCCTGGCTCTTTGTTGGAAATGTATGAAGATTTCTTTACTTTTCTGCCGGAATATCGTCCCTGCGACATGGATAAGTTGGTGTGGAGGAAGGCTACCTTTGGTTATATTCCTGGACATTTTAGTGCCGGTAGTGGCGATCGCCTTGTAGCTTTCGACCGACTGTTAGCCATTGGAGATGCAGCATCTCTTCAGTCTCCTCTAGTCTTTACCGGTTTCGGTTCCCTAGTCAGAAATCTATCTCGTTTAACCAGTTTATTAAACATAGCTTTGCAACAGGACCTTTTGCAGGCCAAACATTTAGATCTCATTCGGGCCTATCAAAGTAATATTGCCGCTACCTGGTTATTTTCCCAAGGCATGATGGTTCCCACGGGCAGGACTTTACCCCCAGAGAGAATTAACGTCATGCTCAATACATTCTTTGGAATTCTAGCTGATGAACCGGGGGAAGTAGCCGATACTTTCATTAAAGATAGAACTGATTGGCTCACTTTTAACCGACTGGCACTAATAGCAGCTGGTCGAAACCCAGCTTTGATTGGATGGGTTTGGGACATGGCTGGAAGTAAAAATATGTTGCGCTGGCTAGGTTCTTATTTGGCTTTTACTTGGGATGCTTTAATTAATTTTCTCTTAATGGGATGGTTTCCTAATTTGTTGCAGAAGTTCCAGCCTTGGTTGGAGCCAAACTATCCAGCATTGTACCTAAAGTTACTTTCTTTTCGCTATCGGTTGACTTTCAGTAGTGGGAAAATAAAC
>JH610653.1 GCA_000252485.1 Prochloron didemni P4-Papua_New_Guinea
AATTGTAGTACTACACTACAACTGCTTATAAAATTTCTCGCCTTTATTCTAAATAAAATAATAAACCGCAGAGACTCACAGGCTAGAAGCCTGTGCCACAAGGAAGCAGAGATGAGAGAGGGAAGATAGGAAGGAGGGAGTTTAAATCAATCTAAAAATTTTTCAATTCAGGGAAATTCAAGTTTATAGTGGATTCTATGCTATATCTAAATATCCAGACTCTGTGTGAATTTTCCCGCAACTACTGCATTCCCATTTGTGCCTTTCTCGTTCCCGCTAACTTGCTAGCTAC
This sequence comes from Prochloron didemni P4-Papua_New_Guinea, assembly GCA_000252485.1. Classification (GTDB taxonomy): domain Bacteria; phylum Cyanobacteriota; class Cyanobacteriia; order Cyanobacteriales; family Prochloraceae; genus Prochloron; species Prochloron didemni. Next base: position 293 of record JH610653.1, read on the forward strand.
AAGTTGCACTTTACTATGGGCATTTTTCGGGAAACCCCTAACTCAAATTAAACTGACTGCAGTAGTTGCTAGTATCTTGGCTTTTGCTCTTGTCTTCCATGTTTCTGCTTGGCTTGCTATTGGGGTAGTCATGGCTCCAACCTACATTTTACCAGCCTTGGCAATTATTTGTCTGAGTTGCAATTTTGCGGCTATTAAATATAGAGAAAGCTTTCCTCAAATATGGGAAATGGTAGTTGAGAGAGTAGGGGGTTTCTCAATTAACCAACAATAAACAATAATCAATTAACAATGAACAATTTAATTTGGTAAAACATGAATAACATTACAATCGAACAAACAAATCTAACTCTTTCTTCTTTAATCGATGGAGTTAATGAATCTCATCAGCCTACTATAATTACAACCAAGGATGACAAACAAGCTGTTTTAATATCATTGGAAGAATGGGAGTCAATTCAAGAAACTCTTTATTTACTTTCAATTCCTCAAGCAAAAGAAGATTTAATTGAAGGGAAAAACACTGATTGGGAAGATTGTACTCCTCTAGAAGCAGTGGAATGGTAATGTGGAAAATAGCCTTGACAAAAAAAGCTTTAAAAGACGCTAAAAAAATTAGTCGCTCTGGACTAAAAAGTAAAGTTGATAAGTTAATCGAAATATTGAAAATAAACCCTTATCAAAATCCACCTTCTTATGAGAAGTTAACAAGAGATTTAGAAGGGATGTACTCAAGAAGAATCAATATTCAACATCGTTTAGTTTATGAGATAGATGATGAAAACAAAAGAGTGAAAATTTTAATGATGTGGTCTCATTATGAATAACCAATTTCGAGTTTTTGTGGTAATTTGGAAAAGCTGGTGCAATGGATGGGATTCAACTGAAGTTTAAGCGCAGGAGTTTGGAGCAGGATGACTAAACATTGGGCGATCAGCTTCGCTGGCGCTGCGCGATCGCCATGGGGATAAGACTTAGACGGGGATGTTCTTTCATTAGTTAATAGAGTTTTTCAGTAGAGTGCGGCACTGCCCACCACAATATCTATCGCTCTGGACTAAAAAGTAAAGTTGATAAGTTAATCGAAATATTGAAAATAGATTAGATTTGAGCCTCCAAACCGGGTTTCTCTTATGAGATTGGGGATTAATGCTGAAATTTTGGGAAGAAACCCGGTTTCTAACCCCACGGGATAATCTCAATCTATCCGACCATCTTATAATAATTAACAGTTCACCAGAAACAATTAGGAACAGGAGCATGTCAAAAGGAATACCCAAAACAATCCAGGTAGTGACTGAAGTGGTTCCCTCTGGTAGAATTAGGGGGCATGAAGAAGATATAGGGGGACAGCTAGATGACGAGGAAGAATCCCAATCCCGAGAAATCGGTATTAATTCTCGTGAAGAAATATCGGTTCCAGTGGAAAAGCTGAAACAAGAAATGAGCGGTTTTCTTCAAGCAGTAGATTACATTTTCAGTGAAGCTCAACAACGACAGTCTAACTTGGAATTAGATGAACTGACCCTCTCGGTACAAATTAACTCGGAAGGGGGATTTAAACTACTGGGAATCGGTGGTAAAGCTGGTGCAACGGGTGGGATTCAACTGAAGTTTAAGTGTAGGAATTTGGATCAGGATGACTAAACATTGGGCGATCGCCATGGGGATAAGACTTAAGTTGATAGTGGATAGTTGATAGTGGATAGTTATATAATAACCAGTTAATTCTCTCATTCGATACTAAATACGTTCATAGGCCAGTATCATAGAATACCCAAAACAATCCAGGTAATGACTACAGTTTAAGCGCAGGAGTTTGGAGCAGGATGGCTGAACATTGGGCGATCGCCATGGGGATAAGACTTAGACGGGGATGTTCTTTCATTAGCAGTATTAATAGTTTCCTGACTCTCTGTAGTTACAATATTCTGAGAAAACCAGACAAAATATGAAATCTAAAAAAGAATGCTACAACTAAAATAGTATTTATAAATAATTAGTACAAGCTCTAACGCTGGATCCCCCCCAGCCCCCCTTCAAAAGGGGGGAGAAGAAAAAGTGCCTCCTTCAAAAGGGGGGAGAAGAAAAAGTGCCTCCTTCAAAAGGGGGGAGAAGAAAAAGTGCCTCCTTCAAAAGGGGGGAGAAGAAAAAGTGCCTCCTTCAAAAGGGGGGGAGAAGAAAAAGTGCCTCCTTCA
>JH610654.1 GCA_000252485.1 Prochloron didemni P4-Papua_New_Guinea
AGGAAACTGGAAAGTCCCCTTTGATAAGGGGGATTTAGGGGGATAGCAAGAATTTTCCTATTCGATCTTAGTAAAAAAAATCCAAAAGACAAAACCAGCAATAAATCACTAAAATACAAACAACAAACAACCAACAACCAACAACCAACAACCAACAACAAACAACCAACAACCAACAACAAATAACCAAACCCGTATGATATACAATCCCATCCAACTGCCGAAAATCCCCCCTCAAGCCTGGTCCCGTCCCATGGGCCAAGGCTGGGACCAACCCTACACCGTTCGCTACCCCAGCAACTTAGACGACGGACCTTGGCACGGCATGCCTTTAGGGGGTTTCGGAGCCGGTTGTATCGGTCGTTCCCCCCGTGGAGACTTCAATCTCTGGCACTTAGACGGAGGGGAACATATCTTTCGCAGTTTACCCTCCTGTCAGTTTAGTATTTTCGAGCAGCCAGAAGGAGGAACAGCCCAAGCCTACGCTCTCTGTACCGAACCCCCAGCAGATGGCAGCCTCTCCTCTTGGTTGTGGTATCCTCCAGAAAAAGGAACCTATAGCGCCCTCTATCCTCGCAGTTGGTTTGAATACGAAGGAGTATTTGCCGGACAATTAATTTGCGAACAATTTTCCCCCATTTGGGCAGAAAATTACCAAGAATCCAGCTATCCCATGGCTATCTTTGAGTGGACTGTGAAAAACCCCACGGATAAACCCATAGTTCTCAGCATTATGTTTACTTGGGAAAATACTTTGGGTTGGTTTACCAATGCTATCAAAGAACCTCAAATAGAAGTGCGGGATGATGGCAGTCCAGTGTACCAATATGAACCTCGTTGGGGAGACAGTACGGGCAACTTCAATCAGTGGATTGTAGATTTTCACCGAGTTGGTTGTTTGTTCAACCGAGTGCGTCTTCAGGAAGATGTTGGTCCTGGAGAAGGGCAAATGTCTATCGCTACAGTTACCAATCCCTTCTTAGAGGTATATTCTCACAATCGCTGGAATCCAGTGGGGGATGGTAGGGATGTTTGGGACTATTTTGCCGCTAACGGGTCTTTACCAGATTGGGAAGAAGAAACTGCCGCAGGCCCTGGGGAACAAATAGCTGGGGCCATTGCCGTTCGCTTCACCCTCCGTCCGGGAAAAGCTAGGAAAATCCCTTTCATTCTGGCTTGGGATTTGCCTATTACAGAATTTGCCCCTGGAGTCCGATACTATCGTCGCCACACAGATTTTTTCGGTCGCACGGGAACTAACGTTTGGCCCATGATTCGCACGGCTTTGAAACTGTCGGACATGTGGCAGGAAAGTATCGATAGCTGGCAAAAGCCTATTTTAGAGAATCAGAATCTCCCCAGTTGGTTGCAAATGGCTTTGTTTAATGAATTGTATTTGTTGGCCCAAGGAGGCAGTCTCTGGACCGCAGCTACGGAAAACGACCCAGTGGGGCAGTTTGGGGTGCTGGAATGTATTGATTATCGCTGGTATGAAAGTTTGGACGTGCGCCTCTACGGTTCTTTTGCTTTATTAATGTTGTGGCCCAGGTTGGATAAGGCGGTGTTAGAAGCCTTTGCCCGAGCCATTCCCCAGGAAGACCTTACACCCCGCATCATCGGTTACAATGGAGCTACAGCCATTAGAAAGGCCCCAGGAGCTACTCCTCACGACTTGGGAGCCCCCAACGAACATCCTTGGGAAAAGACTAATTACACTAGCTATCAAGATTGTAATCAGTGGAAAGATTTGGGTTGCGACTTTGTTTTACAAGTATATCGAGATTTTATTTTAACTGGAGCTCAGGATACGGAGTTTCTCTGGGAATGTTGGGATGGAGTTGTGGCAACTTTGGCTTATGTGAAACAATTCGATCACGATGGAGATGGGTTTCCGGAAAATAGTGGAGCGCCGGATCAGACTTTTGATGATTGGCAGTTAAAGGGAATTAGCGCTTATTGTGGTGGCTTGTGGATTACTGCCTTAGAAGCGGCAGTAGTCATGGGATCCGTTTTGCAAGAGAATCCTAGTATGTATCCCTACCGTCTGGATAGTTTCGACCCGGAAGGGATTGAAAGCTGTGTTGCCACCTATAAAAACTGGTTGCAGGGACTGCGAGAGATTTATCAGCAAAAGCTTTGGAACGGAGAATACTATCGTCTGGATAGCGAAAGCGGTTCTGATATAGTAATGGCGGATCAGTTGTGTGGTCAATTTTACGCCCAGTTATTGCAACTGCCAGATGTGGTAGAACCGCAATATGTAGAGACTGCCTTGAACTCTATTTATAACGCTTGTTTTCTGCGCTTTGAAGGGGGAAAATTTGGAGCAGCCAATGGAGTTAAACCGGATGGAACGCCAGAGAATGCCGATGCCACCCATCCTTTGGAAGTTTGGACCGGGATTAATTTTGGTTTAGCTGCTTTTATGGTGCAAATGGGAATGAAGGATCAAGGGTTGAAGTTGGCAGAAACAGTGGTCAGGCAAGTATATGATCATGGCTTGCAATTTAGAACCCCGGAAGCCATTACTGCAGCGGGGACTTTCCGGGCCAGTCATTATTTGCGGGCTATGGCTATTTGGGCTTTGTATGCTGCAATTAGGGAATGAAAATTGATTTAAGTTTTTAGATGGTATAATTGAAACAAACCCCCTAGTTGACACTAGGGGATGAATCGTGAAAGAAAAACTGAGCACTATTATATCACGGCTACGACGATGGAATTAGAATTGAAAAAAACTACCCCAGATTTAGAGGATACAGAGAGAGAAAGAAGAATTGAGCAAAAATTCTTTAGTATAACTATGTGGCTATATAGCTATACTAAACCTTAGTCTTCTGGTTGGTTGGGTGGTCCCTGAGTGCTTGCCCTGGGCGCTTGCCCTGCCCTTCGGCTACGCTCAGGGACCGGGTCGTCGAAGTGCAGACAACCAACAACCAACAACCAACAACCAACAACCAACAACCAACAACCAACAACCAACAACCAATGAAAGAGATACCACCTAAGTTTCGGGCCAGGATTGAGGAAGCTAAAGAGCAAGGACTGAAGGAATTAGATTTAAGCAATTATTCCGCCGCCAATGGTAAAGACAAGTTCCAGGAAATACCTCCAGAAGTCTTTGAGTTAAACCAGCTAGAATCATTGAATTTAAATAGTAATAATATTGTCACAATTCCTCCAGGTATAGCTAGATTAGAAAATCTCAAATCTCTAGATTTATCTAACAATAGATTGAAAGGATTCCCTTATGTACTTGGTAATTTGCAAAATTTAGTGGTTCTCAAATTACAGTTGAGTTCATTAAAATTTTTGCCAGGGTGGCTGTCTAAAATCAAAGAGTTAAGTCTTGATTTGAGTGGGAATCAAATAACCAAACTGCCTGAGTCCATCGGTAACCTCTCTAACTTGAGGCTGCTAAATTTGGATGCCAATCAAATAACCAAACTGCCTGAGTCCATCGGTAACCTCTCTAACTTGAGGCTGCTAAATTTGGATGCCAATCAAATAACCAAACTGCCTGAGTCCATCGGTAACCTCTCTAACTTGAGGATGCTATTTTTGGATGCCAATCAAATAACACAACTGCCTGAGTCCATCGGTAACCTCTCTAACTTGAGGAGGCTATTTTTGAATGAAAATCAAATAACTAACCTACCAGAATCTATCGGTAACCTCTCTAACTTGACTGAGCTAAATTTGAGTGTGAATCAAATAACCAACCTGCCAGAGTCCATCGGTAACCTCTCTAACTTGAGGGTACTATTTTTGATTAAAAATCAAATAACCAACCTACCAGAGTCTATCGGTAACCTCTCTAACTTGACGCTGCTATTTTTGGAGAAAAATCAAATAACCAACCTGCCAGAGTCCATCGGGAAACTTTCTAACTTAAAGATGCTATTTGTGAAAGAAAATCCCCTGGAAAACCCACCCCTAGAAGTTGCTGAAAAAGGAATAGAAGGCGTTAGAGATTACTTCGTATAGCAGTTGATAGTTGATAGTGGACAGTTGATAGTTATACTGCAACCTGCGGTTGCTCTGATATCATAGTAAACACTTTCATGGGCCAGCTATAGTAGGGTGGGCATTGCCCACCACAAGTCTGTGGTA
>JH610655.1 GCA_000252485.1 Prochloron didemni P4-Papua_New_Guinea
GAACAAGCTTTAAGCAATGTTACCAAACAATATCCTACTTTATGCGCTTCTCTCTATGATGCTAATGGGAATGTTCGTAAGGTTCATCGACTTTTTCTCAATGGAGAACTACTTTTGTCCAAGGAACTAGGACGAGCCTTGAAGGAAAATGATCATCTGCAAATTTTAACTGCCATTGCTGGAGGATAAAGGGTAGTAACCCTAGCAAATTTTATAGGCTTCTCTCTAGGGAAGCCCAATTTCAAGAATTTTTCGATTTTTTCCTGGATTTTGCAGGTTTTAGCCCCTGAAAAACGTCAATTAAGGAACAAGATCATGATTACCACAAGCTTAGTGTCTCCATCGGAGCTTCCTAACCTAAGAACCAGCAAAATCGAAATTGCCGCCTGTCCGACTTTTTTTACTCCTTTCCAAATGCACACACGGGAAATTTTGCAATTAGGGTTAAATGGATGGGCAGGATGGTTACGAGATCATCTGATGAGCATTCAAGAATTAGTTGAAAGGTATCGAATTAGTATGGTTGTTGCTATGGCTCATGCCCATTATAGTGAGAAATTTACCTTTCACGACAGTGATACCATTAAAATAGTCACTACAGCTACTTGTATTAAAGGTGGCGTTTTGTTAGAAATGCCCTCTTGCTTTTTTGCTGACGAGAAAGAAGTGGCTCAAGTGAATATCTCCCTACGTCCTGTAACTATTGCTGATGATGTAAGTTTTGGGGCCAAACCTAGCCGATTACCGTCGGAAATTCTTAGCTTATTTTTTGACCAAGAAATCTCCAAATCTTTTGAACGTCCTGTACAACGATTGACCAAGCAAATAGAGGATCAGCAACAAGGAGAATGCATAGCCCAAGAACGATATCCCTTTATACTACATCGTTATGCCATGGATTTTGCCGATCAGTGGGCGTTTATGGAAGCATCAGCTTATGCCAGTGCTAGTCGGGAAACTTTAGTTCTTGGGCAAATGGCTCAGGAATCGCGTCTTAAAGCGGGTTTAAGCTGTCCCATTAAGCAATTTGACATTGAGTTACATCGTCCCTATTTTCTCTTTGATAAAGGCGTAGTAGAGACAAAAGCTTATTGGTGGAATGAGCGGCTGGTCTTCATTCATAGCCTATTGGGTTATGGAACAGGGTTAGAAGAGGTTTATGCCACTGTGATTGAACAAATTGAACCTAGCGAATCTAGATAGGATTTTGAGAATTCTACCGCTCAGAATCATTGGAAAGTTCAAAGCTTAGGGCGTTGGATATGCTATCAAATTATCCCTCATGATCTTTAGCCTTATCGGGATCGAGAAACGAAGGTCAAAGCAATTTCTATTGAGATCATCACCATTATGAACCGTACATTAGCCCAAAAAATTGCCAATGACGTAGAAAATCGCTTTGGAGATTTTATTCGAGAAACTATCAATCCCGGTGTTTTAGAACGGGATGAACAAGGACTCTGCGTCTCCAAAGAGATACTCTACAAAGCTTGCCAATTGGGAATCACTTCCTCTCCCTTACTGAAAAAACTAGGAGGGGGAGGACTCAGTCAATTGGAATGGGGAATGATGCTTGAACACATCGGTTATCTTTGTCAAGATTTATCTTTTCCTTTCATCATTTCATTACGCGCTTCTGTGATGAAAACTATTTATCAATCACAACGAGAAGATTTAATTCACCGTTATCTCAAGCCCATGATTGCCGGAGATCGGGCGGCCGCTTTTGCCTATACAGATGGCTCTGATCCTTTTTCCTTCAATACCGTAGTGAAAGAAACTCAAGGAGGATACATCCTCTCTGGGAAGAAACTCTTTACGACTGGAGGCTATAATGCTGATACCTTTATGACTTATGCCCGTCATCAGAAAGATGGTTTTGATGATCTAAAAGTTTTTCTGGTAGAACGGGAATGTCCAGGGGTAGAAATTGTGCCTTTACCCATGGCTGGTTGGCGGACGGCGGGAATTTCTACGGTTTATTTTCATGATGTCTATATTCCCCAAGACAGTTTAATGATAGCCTCGGATGGGTTGAGTCATGTTCAAGAGTTTTTAAATGCGAGACGTTCTCTATTAGTGAGTCCAGTATTAGGTCGAATGCAGGCCATTCTTGAAGATTGCATCCAAAGTTTAGGGCTTTCTATCCGTTACAATCGACCATTAACAACTATGCAAGCAGTACAAGCAGAGATCGGAAAGATGTATAAGTTAGTAGAAACCAGTCGAGCAATTGTCTATCAATCCTTAGAAGCAGAAACCTATGAACAGGTTGACCCTTTATGGGATCCCATTACTAGCCTCGCTAAATCTTATACAACAGATAGCGCAATTCAGTTAGTTTTAATTGCTCAACGGTTGTTAGGAGGGGCAGGACAGCTAAAAACGAACCATTATGAACGATATTTACGGGATTTTTGTGCATTGATTCCAGGAGGTGGAGCGCAGGGTACTTTAGATGTCGATCTAGGGATAGTTGTTATTAGCAAATATGAGAGATAATAGGTATGGCTATTTTGCTTTTTTTCCTTAGATGAAACCGCAGGCTGGAAGCCTACGCCACAAAGAGATCGTATTTTTTTTAGTTTATCCCGTAGGTTAGAAACCGGGAATAGCAACCAAAATTAATGATGAAAGAAACCCGGTTTCTTAACTGAATCGTCCTGGCGATCACTGTAAATCACAAGTCTGTGGTATTTTGCCCTTTTTACCTTATATCAAATACGAAAATGTTTGCTACAAACCTACCCCCTAAATCCCCCTTGCCAAAGGGGGACTTTGAAAGACACCCGGTTTCTTCGCTGAATAAAAAGTAAGAGAGAACAATAGCCAAACCAAATATAAATCTTCTGGTTTGTTGGGTTTCGTGACCTCAACCCAACCTACGATCTATAAACAAAAAAATAACCAATAACCAACAACCAACAACCAACAACAAACAACCAACAACCAACAACCAACAACCAACTGGAAGCTACCCGCAGGCAGTTCGCCTGCGCCACAAAGGAATTGCGTTTTTTTAGTTTATCCCGTAGGTTAGAAACCGGGTTTCTACCAAAATTTTGGCTCTTATTCCCTAAAATCATGAAAGAAACCCGGTTTCTTGGCTGAAATAATAACTAGAGATTATTGGTTTGCTACTTTATAACTATATGATTATATAGTCAGTTTGGTAGAACAAAAGTAGAATTGGCAGCAATTCTTGAGAGAATCGGAAACAAGATAAGTGGTTGGACAAAATTAATTTTGTCTAACCACTCATCCAAGAGTCTTTTTAAGAATGGATGAGGACAGTATTTCCTTGCACTTGCGGAGTACAAGAAACCTGTCTACCCAAATCTAGCATAGCTTAAGAGCAAATCACAGCAAGCCCTAGATATATCAAGACTGTGTCAGGCAGTCAAGCGCTTAACTTAAAAAATGCACTCATTATATCTGGGGCAGCAATATACACCCCTCACCTTGCTTGCCTTTCCAACACCTCCAGTTGCATAGGAATTCCTGGGTATAGTAAAGCGATCGTCACCTGCTCCTTCGATATCCCATTTTACTGTGATTGCCCCAGGACAGTTATTGGTAACCCGGACACCAGATTGTTCTCCTAAATAATCCTCTACAGCACATGAGGGGAGAGGGACGCGGTCATCGCTTCCACATTTATCTGCATAGCTTGGTTGGGCGACAAGAAAAAGCATCACAACCATGATTGACAGCATGACTATGTGCTTCCATCCCCGTTGAACAAGTGTAGACATACTAAATTTAATCCAGGAATAGTGGTAAGTTGACAAAACAATTACGCCAAAGGGTTGGGGAACGTAGACCAACCTGTTGGTGCCGAATTTTTGAACCCACATTCCGTATTTAAAAATAAAGTTCAAAATGTGGGTTCTATCTAAAAGACGATTGCGCCAGCCTATTTCTGACAGGACTGCTGCTTTCGTCAATTATTCCCGCTATTGTTCCCAAATGGTCTAAATTTTCAATTTTAATTATACCCACAATTGTTACTCATTTTTTGTGAAAACATTTTTTTTATTTTACCTCAACCCGCTACTCCTCAAAATCGCGGTGGTATTTTTACCCTCTATGGCGCACTTTTTGTGGATCCCTGACCGATCGCTCTTAGAGATCGCCCTATGTACTATATTGTCTTTCAGTAGGTTAGAAATCGGGTTTCTAACCAAAATTTTGGCTCTTATTCCCTAAAATCATGAAAGAAACCCGGTTTCTCAGGCTGGAAGCTACCCGCAGGCTAGAAACTACCCGCAGGCAGTTCGCCTGCGCCACAAAGGAATTGCATTTTTTTAGTTTATCCCGTAGGTTAGAAACCGGGTTTCTAACCAAAA
>JH610656.1 GCA_000252485.1 Prochloron didemni P4-Papua_New_Guinea
AATTTATAGTTCAGGACAGGTCTGAAATCCAGCTTGTTTAAAGTGACGATCTAAAGTCAGAGCATTTGTAATATTGTTTTGTCGCATCACAACAAAAGATAAGCAATCGGTTAAAGAGTAGGATTTATCTTTATGTCGCTTGAAGTATTTCCAGCCTTCAGCGAATAAAAACTTATCGATTTCAATTAAATTAATATCTGGACTTTCTATTAAAAGTGTTCCAACTTCAATAGCCTTATTATGAAGATTTCGATTATTTAATAGAGTAACTACTTCATCAAATATATAAGTTGTTGTAAAGATCATGGTGCTTGCAGATGCTATCTGAGACCAATGTTGTAGAACTTTTTGATGGATATTTTCGTTTTTGATTTCTAGAGCAATAATATAGCTAGTATCGAGAAAAAAGATATTTTTCATTGATTATAAAGATATTGGTCGTGATTCGCTGCTAAATCGGTGACATCACATGTGACAGGATTAGTTCCTAGCTGCCAAATGGAAGGCTTTTTTTTAGATGTACTGATAATGATTTTTTCATCTTCTTGAGTTAGTTCAACTTCTAGGCTATCGCCTAAAAGCTCTCTGGGAATTAATACGCCCTGTTCTGTAACTTTTAATTTCATGGTTTTATCTTTTTAAGAATTCAATCTTAATTATAACTCACATTTAGCTCATGACAATGCTACCGGACTGCTGCTTTCGTCAATTATTCCCGCTATTTTTCCCAAATGGTCTAAATTTTCAATTTTAATTATACCCACAATTGTCACTCATTTTTCGTGAAAACATTTTTTTTATTTTACCCCAACCCGCTACTCCTCAAAATCGCGGTGGTATTTTTACCTTCTATGGCGCACCTTTTGCGGATCCCTGACCGATCTCTAAGAGCGATCACCCTTACGTAAGATATTGTGTTTCACAATGTATTCTGAGTTTCCAATTGTAGTCTGTGGTATTTGGCTTTTTTTACCTTATATCAAATACGAAAACGTTTGCTAAAAATAAGTTCTATCCCCCTAAATCCCCCTTGCCAAAGGGGGATTTTTGAAAGACACCCGGTTTCTTCGCTGAAATAATAATCTCTAGTTATTGATTGACCAATATGTGGCTATATAGTTATATAAAAAGTAAGAGAGAACAATAGCCAAACCAAATATGAATCTTTTGGTTTGTTGGGTTTCGTGACCTCAACCCAACCTACGATCTATAAACAAAAAAAATAACCAACAACAAACAACAAACAACAAACAACAGAATCTCAAACTCTTTCAATAGGTGCAATTTTCGGATCGATAATCTTCATGCTCCTAGCAAAACGGATTGCTAAAGTAGTCGAATTGCCTCCACCAAAAACATTCGTTACTTCCCCTTCTCCCAAGGACTGATGGAAAATGCGATCGCCCACTTGCCATTCTCCTTCTGGCTCAACTCTTTTAACTTTACGGTAAGCTGTCCCTCTCCCCCAATTAGTAATTAAATCTTCAGGCAATTCTAACAAAAACTTAGAAGGCGGGAACGTATTCGGAGAACCCCAAATCATTCTTTCCCTGGCATGGGATAAAAAGAGTTGTTCTTTAGCTCGGGTAATACCCACGTAACACAAGCGTCTTTCCTCTTCTAATGCCACCGGGTCTTGCAAACTCCTAGTGTGGGGCAACAATCCCTGTTCCAATCCTACTAGAAAAACAATAGGAAATTCCAACCCTTTGGCCGAATGTAAAGTCATCAAAGAAACTGCTTCTTCTCCTTCTTGTAAGTTATCTAAATCCGATGCCAGAGAAGCATTGGCTAAGAAACCTGCCAAACTGGTATCTTCGTTATCTTCTTGGAACCGACTCACCGCTCCATATAGTTCCATGATATTTTCCAATCGTCCCTCTGCTTCATCGGTTCCTTGATTTTTCAAATCATCTACATAGCCGGATTGGTGCATAATATACTTGACCAAATCTGCGGCAGTTTCTGTTTCCACTAGTTTTTGAAAGGACTTAATCATTGCGGCAAACTTATTCACTGCTTTAGCTGACCTTCCTGCCATAGCATTGACGGAAGTTTCATCTTGGATAATTTCCCACAAAGGGACATCTAATTCCCTGGCTCCAGCTCGCAAACTATCAAGGGTTTTTTTGCCAATACTTCGTCTGGGAGTATTAATTATGCGCAGCAAACTAACCGTATCGTGAGGATTGGCTAGCAAACGTAAATAAGCCAAACTATCTTTAATTTCCTTCCGTTCGTAGAAGCGCATGCCTCCTACAATCTTATACAAAATATTTGACCTCACCAGTAACTCTTCAAAAGCTCTGGATTGGGCATTAGTGCGATAGAGAATGGCAAAACTGCCCCAATTTAATTCCGGATTGGTCTCAGTTAACTGGGTAATTTGATTGATTACAAATGCTGCTTCGTCCCTTTCATCATCGGCCCCATAGGAAATCAATGGTTCCCCTACACTGCGAGTAGGACGCAACACCTTGTCAATGCGCTGGCTGTTATTAGCAATTAACTCGTTAGCCGCTTCGAGAATATTTGCCTGGGAACGATAATTCTCTTCCAATTTTATCATGGTGCGAGTATCATCTTCCTCTAAACCGTCCCCAAAATCTTCTTGAAAATCCAACAAAATAGTAAAGTCCGCCAGACGGAAAGAGTAAATAGATTGGTCTGCATCTCCTACAGCAAAAAGAGAGCGTCCCGACCAATTCCATTGGCTTTTCCTTGGTTCTCCATTAGTAGCTAACAGGCGAATTAATTGGTATTGCAAGCGGTTAGTATCTTGATATTCGTCTACTAAGATATGTTGAAAGCAACTGTGCCAGTAACCTAAAAGAGATTCGTTGGCTTGAAATAGTTTCACTGGAATGAAAATTAAGTCATCGAAGTCCAAGGCATTGTTTTTAGCGAGCTGATTTTGATATTCCCTATAAACATCCCCAATCACTCGGGCTTTGTAACCAGTTTTTCCTCTGATAAATTCTTCTGGAGATAAGCCTTGATTTTTGGCGTTGCTAATTTTAGAGCGCACTCGACGGGGTTCAAATCTTTTATCATCTAAGTTTAACTCTTTGGTGACAATGTTCTTAATTAAATTTTGCACGTCCGATTCGTCAAAAATCGAGAAATTCCGATTCCAAGTCCGTCCTCTTTCATCTTGATACTTATTAATATCGTAGCGCAATATGCGAGCAAAAAGACTGTGAAAGGTTCCAATCCAGAGGGGTTTGGTGGTGTTGTGCCAAACCAGAGATCGCACTTGTTTTTGTTCTAATTCCGACAGCAATTCTAGAGGTTGGCGGTATTTTGTTCGCGCCATTTCCACTGCAAATAAATGCTGAATCCGCTCTTTCATTTCCCGCGCCGCTTTATTGGTAAAAGTGACGGCAAAGATATTTTCCGGATCTACTTTGTGGTGACGAATGAGCTGGGCTATTCTGTAGGTAAGAGCGCGAGTTTTCCCCGAACCGGCTCCCGCAACCACTAGAAGGGGGCCGCAAAAAGTGTTCGACGGCGCAACGTTGAGCTAGATTGAGATGGGCAAGAAAGTCATTTTCAGTCATGATTGTTGGCTAAATAATTTTT
>JH610657.1 GCA_000252485.1 Prochloron didemni P4-Papua_New_Guinea
GGGGATCAAACCTATTTGTAGCAAACATTTTCGTAATTCATATTAATAAGCTATAATAAGGATTATTGTATAATAAATTGGTAATGACAGAAATCAAGAATAATCAAAGCTTACAGTATCCAAAGAGTCCTCAAGAAAAACAAGTAGATGTTTATCACGGTCTTGAGGTTAAAGACCCCTATCGCTGGTTGGAAGACCCGGACTCGGAGGCGACTGAGGCTTGGGTAGAAGCCCAAAATAAATTAACTTTTGGCTACTTGGATAAAATAGGTGAAAGGTCCGCTATTGCTTCTAGGATTGAAGAACTTTGGAATTACGAAAAGTTTAGTATTCCTTTTCGAGAGGGCGCTCGCTATTTCTATTTCAAAAATGACGGTCTTCAAAATCAGAGCGTTCTTTATACTTTAAAGACTTTGGAAGATGAACCGAAAGTATTGTTAGATCCCAACAGTCTTTCTGAGGATGGAACTGTTGCTTTATCCGGTTTATCTCTCAGTTGGGATGGCAAGTTAATGGCTTACGGTCTTTCTACTGGGGGTTCCGAATGGATAGAATGGAAAGTGAGGAATGTAGAAACCGGGGAAGATTTTGAGGACTTAGTTCAATGGGTAAAATTTTCCGGCACTTCCTGGACTAAGGATAATCGAGGTTTTTTCTACAGTCGTTATGACGAACCCAATGAAGCAACAAAATTAGAAGAGATTAACTATTTCCAAAAGTTATATTATCACCGTTTAGGTACGCCTCAGTCAGAAGATAGCTTAATTTATCATCGTCCGGATGAAAAAGAATGGGGTTTTGACGGGAAAGTTACAGAGGATGGACGTTATTTAATTATTGGAGTTTGGCGGGGAACGGAGCGGAAAAAGTTGCTCTTTTATCGAGATTTAGAAGATGAAGGGGGAGAAGTTAAAGAACTAATCGGCGAGTTTGAGGCTAGTTATAGTTTTGTAAGTAACGATGGTTCTATATTTTGGCTGGCTACTGACTTGGATGCGCCTAAAAGTCGGTTGATTGCAATTGATATTAATAAGCCGGAAAAAGAACATTGGCAAGAAATTATTCCCGAAGCTGAGGAAACTTTAGAAGGGGTTAGTTTAATTGGCCATCGCTTTGTATTATCTTATCTGAAAGATGCTCATTCTGTCATTAAGATTTGCAATCTAGATGGTTCTTTCCTGCGGGAAGTAGCTTTACCGGGGATAGGTTCTGTAGCGGGTTTTGCTGGTAAGCGGGAGGACAAGGAGACTTTTTATAGTTTCACTAGCTTTAGCAATCCTACTACCATTTATCGTTACAATCTGGAAAGGGTCGAAAGTGAAATATTTCGCCAGCCTCAACTAGGTTTTAATCCCAATGATTACGAAACCAAGCAAGTATTTTATGCCAGTAAAGATGGGACGAAAGTACCAATGTTTGTTACGGCGAAAAAAGGGATTGAGTTAAATGGAAATAATCCCACTTATCTTTACGGTTACGGGGGATTTAATATTTCCCTCACTCCTAGTTTTTCTATCGCTAATTTAGTTTGGATGGAAATGGGAGGAATCTATGCCATGGCAAATCTTCGCGGTGGGGGAGAATATGGGGAAGAGTGGCATCAATCGGGGATGAAATTACAAAAACAAAATGTATTTGATGATTTTATTGCTGCTGGGGAATGGTTAATTGAAAATAACTATACTTCTGCGGCCAAATTAGCTATTGGAGGAGCAAGTAATGGGGGTTTATTGGTGGGGGCTTGCATGACTCAGCGCCCGGATTTATTTGCAGCAGCTTTACCAGCCGTAGGGGTGATGGATATGCTCCGTTTCCATCAGTTTACTATTGGTTGGGCTTGGTGTTCCGAATATGGAAAGCCGGAAAATGAAGAAGAATTTAAAGTTTTGTTGAGTTATTCTCCCTTGCATAATTTAACAGTTGGCACTGCTTATCCAGCAACTCTGATTACTACAGCGGAACGGGACGATCGCGTAGTTCCAGCTCATAGTTTTAAGTTTGCAGCGGCTTTACAAGCAGCACATGAAGGGGAAAAACCTGTTTTAATTCGGATTGAAACTAAGGCGGGACATGGTGCGGGGAAACCCACCACGAAGATTATTGCAGAAATTGCCGATAAGTGGGCTTTTTTGGTGAGTAATTTGGGAATTGTTTTATCTCCCTAAATCCTCCTGGATGTACTGCTGAATGGGTATATTTTTGATAAATTTTTAATACGCTTGAAAAATCGGAGAGTTATAGAAGAGGAATAAATTAAATTTTCTGGGTTCTTATTCTTACTTCACTCTCTCCTGCTCTAACCATGATAGTACGCACGACAGAACCAAAAATCCGCCATCCCACCAAACTTAAGCTAGCATGACGTGTAGACATCAATAAATCTTCCAGTCTTATTTGAACTATTCCATCGAAGAGAATGGCATTAGCTAAAACAGTATTTGTATCTCCTGGTAATGGTGGAAGATACATTCTTTTGGTGGAGGTAAATTTTAACATCTCACCTAAAAGCTGTTTGGCGTAAGGATTATCAACAGTAATAGGTTCTAATCGCAGCAAGGTAGCGAACTGACGGCGACCTGGCACAAGGTCACAAGTGGAACTAGCGATAGTAAACTTCCTACTTGCGATACGCTCTCCCATAAAATAAGCAGCATCAGAACTAATGATATCTCCTTGCAGTAAAATAAATGGGTCTTCTTCGGGAGAGATTAAACCTCGGTCTTGTAACACTTGGTATTCAATGGGAGGACCTACTAATGCCCCGTTAGTATTGAAGAGTTTTTGCCGTGTCTTGGTTTTGCCAATTTGTCTAGCAAAGGATTGAATAATTGAAAGTGGCTGGATGTCATGAGAAAGGTTCTGAAGACAAGTTTCCAACTCTATCAAACTTTTAGGGATATTATCTGCTGCGGTCAATGTAACTTATCCTCCAGCATAGGAGCTTAATTCTTAAAAGGACGCTCTATTCCATCGGGATCGAGCATGACATCATCATCTTCATCGAAGTCTATATTTTCTGGCATTAAAGGCTCAAAACTATCCCTTATTGGTAGTTCTGGTAATTCTCCCAGCATAGCAACTGCTTCCGCTAATACTTCTAGGTTTTCAGGGTCAGGATGTTTTTGAGCGGCGCGAACGGCTACTGTAACCATTCGCAATCCACCACGAAGACGATCTACGTCTCGTGCTAGACCGTATAATTGCTGAAAATCACGTTCTTCAATGATGCGATATTGACCTGTTTTGGTCGTTAGGGTCACAATCGCACCATTTTTAATTGTTGAGAGTGCTTTTTCTCCTTCGGTACTGAACTTTTCAAATGATTTCCAGGTTTGAGCAAGTTGCAGGTTTAATCGTTTAGGTCCGTGATCGCCTTTTAACATAGCTTTCTCCTCCTCCATGGATCCTAACGGAAAAGCAACGGAAACGCAACGAATCACTACTCTATCGATAGGTTAGAAACTGAGCATTATAGCAATTCTCATAGCTATGAAGTACACAATTTCGAGATTTTAGGGAACAGTAACCCACCCCTAACCCCTCCCAGGAGGGGAATTGAGGTACAGAGTTTTTTGGGGTAAAATCTGAATCACTACTCTATCGATAGGTTAGAAACTGGGCATTATTACGATGAGACAATTAGATTTTGTGGCTAAAATCTAAATCCCTACTCTATCGATAGATTAGAGACTGAGCATTATTACGATGAGACAATTAGATTTTTTGAGGTAAAATCTAAATCCCTACTCTATCGATAGGTTAGAGACTGAGCATTATTACAATGAGACAATTAGATTTTGTGGCTAAAATCTAAATCCCTACTCTATCGATAGGTTAGAGACTGGGCATTATTGCCATCTCCCAATTAGATTTTGTGGCTAAAATCTGAATCACTACTCTATCGATAGATTAGAAACTGAGCATTATTGCCATCTCCCAATTAGATTTTGTGGCTAAAATCTAAATCCCTACTCTATCGATAGGTTAGAGACTGAGCATTATTACGATGAGACAATTAGA
>JH610658.1 GCA_000252485.1 Prochloron didemni P4-Papua_New_Guinea
AGACTGGGCATTATTGCCATCTCCCAATTAGATTTTGTGGCTAAAATCTGAATCACTACTCTATCGATAGGTTAGAAACTGGGCATTATTACGATGAGACAATTAGATTTTTTTTGCTAAAATCTAATTCCCTACCGAGAGGCGATCGAGAAGCGATCGCGATCGTAAGCTAAATCCCAAACTGGATTGTTTCTATCTATAGCATCGTGGAAACTAGCATTAATCCAACTGTACTGTTGTAACTTTTGACTAATATTTTATTATTGGGTTTGCTGATTATTTCTCGACTGAAGCTGTCTAGTTTGGGGTCATCAAATATCCACCATAAGAATACATGAGTATCAATTAAATATCTATTTCCCATTGTTGTAATTCTTCTTCTGGTAAGGGGTCAAAAAATGCGCCTCCTAATTTACCTTTGAGTAGTCCTGGGGTGCGTGCTTCTTGACTTTCCACGTTTAATCCTAAACGGAAATAACAATTACTCTTGATTTCCTTGAGTTGCTGATTAATTTTATTTAGTAACTCAATCTCGGAGCTATCCAAAGTTGCTTCAGCTTCCATGGCTAGGAGAATAGCAAGAGATTCAGCTCTAATTCCATCGATACAAGTAATTGTGCTGGTATTCATTTTTTACTTCCTCTCTCGGGGTATCTAATCTCTAAAAGCATAGTTGTTATTGCTCCTAAGGTAATTTTAACTAAAGAAAGTACAATTTGATAGCTTTTTATTGACCAGTGACCAGTTATCAGTTTTTTATTTGTTTATCACTAAATTTATTTGGATAAACTTTTAAATTCTTTAGCTTGCCTTAGTTTGAGCATATTTATCTGGTTTCGCTGGTAGGTGTAGTTAAAATTAAAACTTAGGAGCTTTTAAGCTATTTTCCATCCAAGAATCAAAATCTGTTTTAAAGTTGATGTGTGCTAGGGTGATTTTTTTTTTCACACACACCAAACCCTATTCTTAATTCAACTTTATCCTAGCCCTCAAATCCAACCTTGTCAACCCCCATGCTGCGATTAATTATGAAGAATTGTAAAGCTCTTTTTCTCTAAGTAAATTCACTAATTTAGCTTTGATAAGAAATCCAAAACAATTATTGATTTTAATATAAGCTTTACTTATTCTGCAGCACTTATTCCTGCTTCTATTTCATTTAATTGACGTTTTATATCCTCTAATTCTTGTTTTTCATCTTTAGGGTTCATTGTCAGTTCTTGGATTATTTTCTCTATCGCGATAGCGAAACCGAAAAGCACCAAGTTGTGTTGGGTAGTCGAAGGGTTTCGTTACCTCAACCCAACCTACTAAAAATAAAATATTTGTAGCAAATATTTTCGTAATTCATATAAAATCTAAATCCCTACTCTATCGATAGGTTAGAGACTGAGCATTATTACCATCGGACAATTAGATTTTTTGGCTAAAATCTAATTCCCTACTCTTTCGGGAAGCCTATCGGTTGTTGCTCCATCTGTTGCTCCATCTGACGATCGCGGGGACAATGCGAGCGCAAGCTAACCGCCCTCCTGCTAAATTTCGCGCTACCGGACCCACTTGCAGTGCAGCATAACCTCCCATGAGAAACATTTGACTTTTTGGGAGTCGTAAATGAGCATCCAAGACGGGTAAACCTTGAATAATTTGGGTGGGATAGGCGGCGAGAACATCTGTCATGAGGGGATTTTGCGTAATATCTAAAGTTGTCCCCGTCGCACACCAAATCCGATCAGCTCGCAGGTGCAAACCATCGCTACATTCCACCCGCCATTGTTGCTCGTGCCATTGGGCTCGAACAACCTGACAATGCTCTTCGATCCGGACTTCTCCTCGACGGGCAGCCCGTCGCAGTCGAACGGCCACCTCGGGAGTCATGGACCCCCCATTACGCGCTTCTTGAATCTGTTGCCAACGGGAAAAGTTGTCTAACTCGGCCTGAAAGGATTTGAGATATTTTGGCCCCAACCAACCGGGCTCGGCATCAAATAATTTTTCTTGCAGCGATCGCCGAATCGATAAAATAGCGATCGCTCCCCGTCTAGCCACTCCCAAGGCCAAATGACCGCTACTCAATCCCCCCCCGATAATCAAAATCCGTTCCCCTGATCGTACATTCGCGGTGGCTAAATCCACCGCGACCCCATGCACCAGCCGATCGGGGGGATGCTCTCCCTGTAGGGATTGTACCCAGTGGGGAAACTGCGGCACGCCTCCCCCCGTTGCCAAAACCACGCGACTGACCGTGCAAGATCGACCATCTTGCAAGACAATCTGGAAGCAAGGCCGCGACCGTTGCACGGGAATAATACGGCACACTTGCCCCGGATAGACACAAGAGTGCAAGTTCCAACGCCGTATCACTTCCGCACAAAAATCATTAAATAAGTCCGTTCCGGGCAGATCGTAAGGGGGAAATAACTCTTGGGGACGGGACTCGGCAAACCTCCGCAAGGCGAAGGAATCTGGGTGGGGATGATGGACGGCAGGCGATCGCAAATGTTCGATCTCTTGAGCCTGCATTTGCCGGAGCCACCGACTCAACCATGTCCCGCTTTCGTCGAACACCCGCAAGCGACGACGCAATTTAGACCGTTTCTGTAACAGATGAGTCACGAGGGTTAAGGCTTGGGGACCCGCTCCCACAATGGCAAGACTGAGGTGCTGGGGAAGAGAGGATACACTGATCATTGACAAAATCGAACTCTTTTGAATAAAATGAAAATGATTATCATTCTCATATTTGTATATCGTATTCTATGATTGTTGCTGTCAGCGGCCCTCCAGGGGTAGGTAAAACCCATTGGATTGCTCGACATCTCCGCCAACACAAGCCCCAAAACCCCTGTTATTTAAATCCCCAGACGGAAACCCTGCCCCTTGATGCAACATGGCTGGGGACGGAATTTCCGACTCTGCAAATGTTACCCCCCGGACAATTCGCGCAACTGCTCGCTCTGTTTGAGGGGATCGTTTATCTAGAATTGCCTTGGTACTTGGACTTAGGGGGAATTGAACCCTTATTGCAACGCGCTGAGTGCGATCGCATTGCTATTCTCCCCCCCCATAGCCCAGAAACCCCCTGGCACAATTGGGCCGATCAAATTCACGCCGGAAACCCCCTCACTCTCTCCCCAGACTTCCACCAGCATCCCCCCGAAGTTCACCGTACTCAACTCAACGGCAAAGTCTTGGATTTTGATAGTTTAGCCGTCTTTTGGTACGAACTCCTTCAGGGGGCCTACGGGGAAGCGATACGGGCCAAAGGTATCTTAGAAATTGCCAGTGGCGAAGCCGTTTACGGAGATTTTGTCCGGGGTCGAATGAATGATGAATTTCCCGCCTTAGACTGGCCGCAATGGTTGCAAGGCCGTCCCCAACGGTTGAGTGGATTAGAAATTTGTGGCGATGGGTTGCAACGAGAAGCCATCATTCAAACCCTTGAGGATTGTTGTCTCTCAGACGAACAACTCCACCATTATCAACAGCAAATCAGAGCATCTCTCGACAGAGAACCGGAGGTAACAGTGTGAAAATTGCAGTTATGTCTTGCATTCACGGCAATTATGAAGCCCTAGATGAAGTTTTACAAGATATCGATCGACAAAAAGCAGACAAAATCTATTGTCTCGGCGATCTCGTCGGTTACGGTCCCTTTCCCAATGCTGTGGTCGAACAAATTCGTTCTTTGGATATTCCCACGGTTCAAGGGTGTTGGGATGAAGATATTGTGGAAGGATTAAATGCTTGCGAATGTAGTTATCCCTCTCTCCTTGCCGAACGCCGGGGACGGTTAGCCCATCAATGGACGAACCAAGAAGTTCACCCAGAAACCCGTGAATATTTGGCTCAATTGCCTTTAACTCGCAAGGAAGATAATCTCTGTTTCGTCCATGGTTCTCCCCATAGCAATCACGAGTATTTATTGCCGGAAATGAATGCTTTTGCTGCGTTAGAACGGGTTTTAGCAACGGAAACCGATGTTTTATTTTGCGGCCATACTCATATTCCCTATGCCCGAATGCTCCACAGTGAAACTTTACAGGTGAAGGTGAAACAACCATCAACGGAAGCGGTACGAGAATTAACGTTTAGCGCACCGTTGAAACGGATTATTAATGTAGGGTCGGTGGGAGAACCCCGTCACGGACGACCGAATGCAACCTATGTTCTTTACGATACGGACACCCAAGCCGTTACCTTACGAGAGGTAGAGTACGACTATCAAAAAACTTGTGCGGCTATTCTAGATAAGGGATTGCCCGCTATTTTTGCTTGGCGTTTGGCAAAAGGTTTAGAGTTTGCTGAAAAGGCCGAAGATGCCACCCATGTTTGCGAACGATAAGAGGCCATTTGGTCTTTTATTTTTCTCATTTATTTTTGGGTTGATACCATGATGTAAAGTATCTATTCAAGATTTTCTGCTTGTGAAGAAGACGAACGATCGCTTTGAAGTTGTAATTGTGGGGGCTGGGGCTGCTGGAATTGGCTGTGGAGTAGTCTTAAAAGATTTAGAAATTGAAAACTTTGTCATTTTAGAACGACATCAAGTAGGGGCTTCTTTTAGCCGTTGGGCTGAAGAAATGCGGTTCATTACGCCGTCGTTTCCCAGTCATGGTTTTGGATTGCTGGATCTCAACGCAGTAGTTTTAAATACTTCTCCTGCCCTCAGTTTCAGAAAGGAACATCTTTCGGGGAAAGAATATGCCCTATATTTGGAGACTGTAGCAGAGCATTTTCAACTACCTATAAAAACCGAGACAAATGTGAAAACTATTGCAGCTTTACCTCAAGGCCAAGGCTTTGTCTTGGAAACTTCTCAAGGCGAGTTGTGCTCGCAGTTTGTGATTTGGGCAGCAGGAGAGTTTCAATATCCCAATCTTAATCCTTTTCCAGGGGCCCAATTGTGTATTCATAATTCCCAAATACGTTCTTGGACAGAGCTTGAGGGGAACGAATTTGTAGTTATCGGAGGCTATGAAAGCGGTGTAGATGCAGCGTCAAATTTGGCAGCATTAGGGAAAAAAGTAAAGTTAATCGATCGCCAGAGTAGCTGGTTAAACTTAGACTCAGATCCTAGTGTTTCTCTATCTCCCTATAGCCTAAAACGATTAGAAATAGCTTATTCTATGGGTCGGGTCGAACTAATTGGAGAACAGCAGATTGAAGCAGTCAAAAAAGTAAAAAAAGGATATGTGGTGGAGAGCGAGTACGAACAGTGGTTTAGTTCCACACCGCCAATTCTCTGTACGGGGTTTGATAGCAGTTTAAAACAAATCGCACCTCTATTTGACTGGTCAAATGGCTATGCAGCCCTGACTCAAGAAGATGAATCTACCCTAACTCCAGGATTATTTGTCGTCGGTCCTTCGGTGCGTCATGGAGACCTAATTTTTTGCTTTATTTACAAATTTCGGCAGCGATTTGCCGTGGTAGGAAATGTGATCGCGCAACGTCTGGGAATCGATCCAACGACCTTGGAAACCTATCGCCGAGAAGGTTTGTTCTTAGATGACCTTTCTTGCTGCGATAACGATTGTGTTTGTTAAAAAGCCAAATGAATATCTTTACGCCGTCAAAATTAGAGCGGGATTGTATTGTGGTCATTGGTAAAGAGAATACGGGCAAGTCTCAGCTAATTGCTTCTCTAACAGGACAGACAGCCCATAGTGCCAATTTTCGCGGTTCTACAGTGACTTGTGATACTTATCAATCTCAAGCCTATACCTTTATCGATACTCCTGGAATTCTTTATCGTTCCGACAGCGTAACTACCAAGAAAGCTTTAAGACAGCTACAAGAAAATGACACCGTGCTATTGATAGTCAAGGCAACCGACGTAGATCGAGATTTAGCAGATCTACTACCTTTAGTAGCAGATAAACACGGCATTATAGCGATTACTTTCTGGGATAAAGTATCCTCGACAGTTCATACTCAACAAGTGATTAGGGGATGGAGAGAAACTTCTAACCTGAGCATTGTCACTGTAGATGCTCGCCACCTCACAATAGAACAAAAATACTATATTCTGGCTTCTCTGCAAGAACCTAATCCTTTTCCCTCGCAATGGATTCCTACAAGGGTTGGCTGGCATATTCAACCCCAACCGACGCTGTTAGAACATCCTCGACTGGGCTGGTTAGTGGCGATCGCCCTATTACTTATTCCTGCGATTATTGCTGTCTGGGGTGCTAACTCCTTTGCGACCTTAGCAGATCCTATACTACAAAGTGCGATAGCTCCCATTATTAAACCTTTATCCCAACTCCCAATCTGGTTAAGAGAAATACTGATAGGTCAGTATGGACTGATAACTATGAGTCCGTTGCTGTTTATTTGGGCGATGCCCACAGTAATTCTCTACGCCCTATTCTTGGGCGCATATAAAGCTAGTGGGTTAATAGAACGAATTACCATTGCTCTCAATCCTTTACTCCGTCCGTTTGGGTTATCGGGACGGGATTTAGTACGAGTAATTATGGGTATGGGGTGTAATGTTCCTGCGGTGATTAGCACCCGTGCCTGTTCTAGTTGTTCTAGGGGAACTTGTATTTCCGCGATCGCTTTTGGTTCGGCTTGTTCTTATCAGTTTGGCGCAACTTTAGGGGTGTTTAGTGCTGCTAAGTTACCTTACTTGATAATTCCTTACCTGCTGTATCTAACCGCAACCACCTTGATATATACCTACATCATTTCTTCCCCTACAGCTAAATCGAATCAGAATCCCCTAGTAATCGAAGGAAGAGCATTTTTAGAATTTCCTCGTTCGTCAGTAATTTGGCGCGAAGCTAAGTCAACTATTAATCAATTTTTGTTCAATGCAATTCCCATCTTTTTAGTTATTACCGTTGTTGCTTCTGTATTGAATTGGTTAGGAACGATAGCAGCTTTAGCCAATATTATTAACCCTTTGATGGGATGGTTTAATTTACCCCCTGAAGCCTCATTGCCTATTGTTTTAGCTTCTATTCGCAAAGATGGACTGCTATTGTTTGCCGAACCCGAAACCTTGGCTATGTTAACTCCATTGCAGGTTTTGACTGGGGTGTATCTAGCAGGAGTATTGCTACCTTGTTTAGTTACTCTGTTAACTATTACGCGAGAACAGTCTCTTCGATTTGCCTTATTGCTGTTAAGTAAACAGGTGATCGCTGCGATCGTTTTTTCTCTATTACTTGCTTGGGGAGGATTATTAATCAAGTAATCGAAGCGGTATTAGAAATTTATAGCAAGAATTTTTACTAATAAAGGACTGTTTTGAATTGTATGGCATTGCGATCGCCTCCAGGAGAATAAAGCACATAACTCGCTTCGCCCAGTTTCTGCCCCACATTGCCCACTCCGATCGCTTGTCACGATAAGAGGGGATTTTGTCTCACCCAAAATTAATTAAAATTAGTAATTCGCGATTGTTTGCTTGTTTCTGTAGACCCAGATATGCTATAGTTATTCACGAAGATGCCAATTAAATGGTGTTGGTGCGAGGGGTTCAGAAACCAAGGTCATGGACTTCTAGTAGTGCAATGCGGGGAATTTTTGCAAAAGATGCAAAGACTCGTCAAGAGTTTATGAGTTTAATTTGTCATAATCCTAGTTTTTAGGCACTGAGTCGATCCTGCAATGACTAAAAAATTGACAATGCAATCAGAATAATGTGGGCAATTTTAAGTGGAATTGAAGGTAATTTAACGGCCTATGAAGCAGTTTTGGCTGATGTGAAACAACAAACTGCGGTGGAGGCGTTGTATGTGTTGGGGGATATGGTGGGCTTGAGTCCCGATAACGACGCAACAATTGATCGCTTGCGTTCCCCCAAACCGGGAGAACTCGAACCCCAAGTTTGTACCGGTTGGTGGGAAGAACAATGTTTTGCCTTGTACGGGGTGGGGACGAGTGGCGATCCGGTAGAATTGCGCGATCGCTATGGCAGTGAAGCCATCTCTCAACTCTGGAATTCCGTCTCCCGCGACAGGGTACAATGGTTACGCAGTCTGAACTTTGGGTTTGTCGAGTTGGATTGTTTGCTGATTCACGGGAGTAGCGTGAGTGTTAGCGAGGAACTCAGTCCCAAAACTCCCCCTTGGCAAATGTTAGACCGTTTACAACGCATGGGGGTGAATTCCTTATTTTGCGGTCGTTCCGGCCTTGCGTTTGAGTATCAGTTAGAAACTAGTACCATGACCGCTACCGTCACCACCTTGGACGGCAGGCAATCCCCAGAAACCATCCAATCCCAACCCCGACAAGTGATTGGAGTGGGCAATGTGGGGAGGAAACTGGGCGAGGCGAGTTATGTGCTTTATTCTCCGGGAGGCGATCGCAACGCCATACAATTCAAAACAGTCCTTTATTAGTACAAATTTTGGGCGTTGCACAATTGCGGGATGGTAGTTCAATTTCAATTCGCTGAAACTATTGATAAATAAGGAAAAAATTTTGGGCATATATCCAAATCATCCCACAGAGATGCAACGCCAAATTTTGGGTTCACGGCACATATAGCACTTCGCACTGGTGTCGTTACATACTGCATTTTGCTACAAAAATCCTACATGTGCTGTATCACCTTTGTACAAAGCGAAAGGGGCATTTTTCTGCACGAACTCTTAATTGTTCATTGTTAATTGTTCATTGCTCATTGCTATATGTAGCCATAGACCGGCTTAATTGACAATTATCGCAAGCTAATCTCACCAAAAATATCCGACCCGTTTGGTTGTCGAAAAATTTTTCGCGAGCTTAATGCCCGCAATATGGACGTTGTGTGGATAACGGACGAAAAAAGGCGCAGCACGTATAATTCTAATTATATAGCACTACGCATTTAGGTTAGGACATTAATAAAGCCTGAAACCTAGTCATAGCCTGTTTTTGAATTTTGAATTTCTCAGTTTGAATTGCGCGTAGCGCTATACGTTTTCTTTTTATTTGGCTCCGACTACTTATCAATTTGTGCTATACTGATAATGATAATCGTTACAATAATTCACCAATGGTCAGTCAGTTAACCCAGTCTCCCTTACAAATTGCCAATCTAGAACAGTTAGAGCGCATTCGTCACACTTGCGCCCATATCATGGCAATGGCGGTACAAATCCTATTTCCAGAGACAAAAGTTACCATTGGACCAACTACAGATACGGGCTTTTATTACGATTTTGATCGTCCACAACCTTTTACTCCTGAAGATTTAACTAAAATTACTAAGCAAATGCGCTTCATTATAAAAGCTAATTTACCCATTATTCGAGAAGAGGTAACAAGAGAAGAAATTAAAGTCGAAATCGAAAAGCTAAATGAACTCTACAAACTAGAAATTCTAGATAGCATTCCCGAAGGGGAAACCATTACCCGTTACTATATTGGAAGTCCCGACGGCGGTAGATTGCCCGATGTAGGAGAAAAACTCAAAGCGGCTTTCCCAGAACCTTCCTTAATTAAACCCGTTAAAATTCCTCCTACTGTATCTTGGTGGGATCTCTGTGCGGGACCTCATATTAACTATACCGGAGAGATTAACCCAGATGCTTTTACCTTAGAAAGCGTAGCTGGGGCATACTGGCGGGGAGATGAAACCAAAGCCCAACTACAGCGAATCTATGGTACTGCTTGGGAAACTCCCGAACAGTTAAAAGCTTATTTGAAACAACAGGAAGAAGCTAAACGTCGAGATCATCGCAAACTAGGAAAAGAGTTAAAACTGTTTAGCATTCAAGAAGGTGCTGGTGGTGGTTTGGTATTTTGGCATCCTCGCGGTGCAACTATGCGCTACATTATTGAAGATTATTGGCGTAAGGCTCATTTAGATGCAGGTTACGAACTTCTCTATACTCCCCACATTGCTAACTTAGAATTGTGGAAAACATCGGGTCATTTGGACTTTTATCGGGAGAATATGTTCGATTCGATGGATATTGAGCAACAGGCTTATCAAATCAAGCCCATGAACTGTCCTTTTCACGTTTTAACTTATAAAAATGACCTTCATTCCTATCGAGAATTACCTTTGCGTTGGGCAGAATTGGGTACGGTATATCGCTATGAACGTTCTGGTGTCCTACATGGTTTGATGCGGGTGCGGGGTTTTACTCAAGATGATGCCCATATTTTCTGTTTACCCACCCAAATTGCAGGAGAAATTCTTGGGGTACTAAATTTAACGGAAAAGATTCTTTCGGATTTTGGTTTTAAAGACTATGAAGTCAATCTGTCCACTCGCCCAGACAAGTCCGTCGGTACAGATGAAGGTTGGGAGTTGGCGACTAATGCTTTAGATCGAGCGTTAAATACCAAAGGTTGGGATTATTTGGAAGATAAGGGTGGTGGTGCTTTCTATGGTCCTAAGATTGATATCAAAATTAAAGATGCCATTGGACGTACTTGGCAATGTTCTACTATCCAAGTAGATTTTAACTTACCAGAACGCTTTGACATGGAATATGTAGCAGCGGATGGTTCTCGTCAACGTCCCATTATGATTCATCGAGCAATTTTTGGGTCTTTAGAGCGTTTTTACGGAATTTTAATCGAAAACTATGCAGGGGATTTTCCTTTATGGCTAGCACCGATACAGGTACGCTTGCTACCAGTGAGTGAAACACAAAGGCCGTATGGGAAAGCGGTTGTTACTATGCTAAAACAGTCTGGTTATCGGGTAGAAATAGACTGCACCGGGGAACGTTTGGGCAAACAAATACGTAATGCCGAATTAGAAAAAATTCCCGTAGTAGCCATAGTTGGCAAGCGAGAAGTTGAAACCCAGACTTTGAGTATTCGTACTCGCCAACAAGGAGATATTGGTACGATGAATATAACTGAGTTGAAAGAGAGTTTGGAAGAAGTTCTAGCTAAGAAAACGAACATTTAGATTCGGGCATCAAAAAATGAACCAAAACGAATCTTTGCTACCTTTAACAATTGCCGTGCTGACGGTTTCTGACACGCGCACCGAAGCTGATGATAAATCGGGCAAAATATTGGTGGAGAGCTTAACCACAGCAGGACATTTTTTAGCAGAAAAAACCATTGTTCCCGATAACATTTACCAAATTCGCGCTGTAATATCGAAATGGATTGCAGAGCCATCTGTCCAAGTAATCTTAACTACTGGTGGTACGGGAGTTACAGGACGAGATGGCACGCCAGAAGCAATTAAACCACTATTAGATAAAGAAATCGAAGGTTTTGGCGAAATATTTCGGATGATTTCTTATCAAGAGATTAAAACCGATACTTTTTAGCTACCAAAACCTGCCAAAAGCTGGCCTTGGCTCACTAATGCAAGCTGATTTCTC
>JH610659.1 GCA_000252485.1 Prochloron didemni P4-Papua_New_Guinea
CTAACCGATTGCGAAAATCATATTCGTAGGAGGTAGTATAACCCAGCCTATCTGTAACCGATTTAACTTGGTCGTCATCCAAGTATTCGTAGATTACTGTGCCGATAGAAGAATCAGCCTTGGCAAGAGCATCGGTAACGGTCTTCTGGCGGTTGCGGATATCATAGGTATAAGTGGTATTGTTACCTAGAGCATCCGTCAGAGTTATTAAATTGTCCGCTGCATCGTAAGCATAGCTAACCTCCTCATCTAGGGCATTGACTTGCCGAACCAAACGCCCATAGATATCGTAGAAAGACTTGGTTGAGTTGTTGTTGGCATCTTGAACTTTTGTTATATTGCCTGCAGCATCATACTCATAGGTAGTAACAGGGCTTGTCCCATCCACTGCAGGTTGGCTAACAGAAAGAAGACGATTGAGACTATCGTAAGTGTAGCTAGTTTTGTGCCCGTTTTCGTCGGTAAAACTAGTGCGATTCCCCGCTCCATCGTATTCAAACTGATGACTGCTGTTATCTGGGAACTGGATTTCCCGAAGCAGTCCTGAATTGGGGAAGTAACTATAAGTTGTTGTGCGGCCCAACTCATCCTTGACAGTTGCTACTTGTCCGTTACTGTTATAGGTATAGGTTAGCTTTAGCTCTTCGTCAGTACCTTGGCCCCGGATTTCTTTCAGAACGTTGCCATTATTGGGGTCTAGCTGGTAACTAGTGATGTTCCCAGATTCATCTACAGACTTGATTAACTGATTAAAGTTTTCGTCATAGGAAAACTGCTGCTGTTGTGAAGAAGATGCTGCAGGGTCCGCCCCCAGGTATTTGATTGATTCAATATTGCCCCGGTTGTCATATTCATAAACCCTGCCGTGTCCCTCTGCATTAACTAGCCTATCCCCCAGAGGACTTAAAGAGTTTTTCACTTTCCGGTTGATGATACTAACTTCGTCCTCTAAGGATTCCAACCCAGAATTGGATAATGTGTAGGTATAGGTGTTGCTGCCATCTAAGGTGGAATCGGAAGTGTCCAGGAAAGCTGGTTCCGTGTAGATTGCGGATGCTATGTGATAGGCGGTGGGGGCGTTATTGGGTTCTGTTAGTTCTGCGTTAGGATTCAGTCTGACACCAGAGGTTACAACTGGTTGGACCGTCCACTGGCCCTCAGTTCGGCCCTGATTGGAATCGCTCCGATTAAGAGTAGCAGCTCGACCAGCTTCATACCCATAAGTATAAGTGGCTCCCAGTTTGGTAGTTTCCGTCTCAATAAAGTTGTTCTCTAAGTAGCTCCAGGAACGACTACTTCCGTCAGGATCTACTATTTGGGACAACTGACCATCTGAGTTATGGGTTAGCTTTGTAGTGCGCTCTCCAGGGGTTTTAATTTCTGTGATTAACCCATCTTCAATAACGAAGTCCACCGTCTGGGCTCCTGGGAAGACGATTGCATCCAGGATTCCTTGTCCGTTGTACAAGTAAGTGGTTTTGTTCCCGTTGCGGTCTTCTATAGAGGAGAGTACATAACGAACATTTGTTTCCCCAGAAGGTGTTGTTACTGATGTTTCAGCGAACTGGTAAACCGTCTGGTCCTTCAGGGTTCGGCGGAATCCTGTAAAGTCCCATTCATCTACAAACTCCAGAGTAGAAAAATCTCCCGCTGGGGAAATATATTGAGTAGGAGCGTCAGTGAAAAGATTGCCGAGACTATAGCCTAAATCATTCTTAACGGCATTAGCATTCTGGAATATTAGCTCACTACCATTACCATCCACCAACAGGGCTGTTTCCCTATCGTTAAGGTAGATTTCCTGAAGTCCTGCCAAGTTCCAACCGCTACCAAAAGCACTCTCACTCTGGTTGACCACCACAATGGATTCTGAAGTGACCGAACGCCCAGTACTATGGAACTGGTTGCCATGGTAGGGAAGGATTCCCCCATCAATAGTTGCTGGGTACAGACCTGTTTGGTAATTGCTTAAATCCAGCTCTACTGCTGCAGTAGCGGTGTATTCTTCTGAGTCATTGTCATCGTCTGGCTGCAACTGCCAAATGGTATCTCCTTTAACTAAACCAAACTCTCCTGAATCTACTCCCACTGAAAGAGTTTGAACTTCTTGTCCTTCCTGGTTAATTCCTTCTACAGTTACGTTGGTAACTAAACGATATTGATCCAAATCTCTGGAGTCCGTGGAACGTTCTACTTCCAAGAAATACGATTCCAAGTTAGCTCGTTCAGAGTCATAGACTAGATTGAGTTGGTAGGTGTCATCCAAACTGGCAAAGGATACCAAGTTGTGACCAGTCAGAACGTTTCCATCCGCCAGTTCTACCGTTCCACTGCCCCATTCTGCTACAGTCTCAAACTCCTGAGCAAAAGTTTCTACTGGCTTCAATTCCGTAAAAGTTTCGTCTACCAATCCCAGCTTGGTTATGGCCCGAATTCCTAGGTACAACGGTTGTCCTACAGACTCTATGGAGCTTTCGAGGATGAACTGATTTAAGGTTCCTACCCTTTCTGTCGAGCTACGCCAATCGTACCAAGTTCCAGAGTTATTCCCATCTTCGGTTCTGGTCCAGGTGGCACTTATCAGTCGATTGGGATTGGCATCAGCAATATTTTCAGTTCCCCAAAACTCTACCCCTGGAGCGTTCGGGTTTTCTACGTACTCATCCCAGGGAAATAGTCCTGCTCCTTTGTTTTTAGTGCTGGCAAAGAGGTGGACAGTTTCAATATCATCGAATGGAATATCGAAAGTCCAATCCAGAGATTTGATTCCTTCTTCTGATAACAGTGGATCTGTAAATTCAATCCAGTCTCCCCTGATATCCAGACCGGAAACCGAGGACCCTCCAACAAATGGTCCGTTCTGAGGCCCTGCTTGATAAACATGCTCGACGTTCAAGGAGGAGAAAGTGTTATTTTCCCCTTGAATTGTTCCCACAGTGGGCTGGGAACCATCTCCCCAATCGATAGTATATTCGATGGCGCTGTTCGCCGGATCTGTAACGTTGAGAGCTAGTGTCAAGGGTACACCAGTATCTGCGGTGGGATTCCCCAGGAAATCAATTTTTAAGTTGGGTGGTTGGTTGAAGTCTGGGTCACTAGTCTGCTCTGGAACATTAGGGGAAAAAGCAAAACTAACTGGATTAGATAACTCGAACCCATCATTAGCATCCTCATCTACCTTAGCAATCAGGGTAGAACTAGCAACCCTTCCTTCGGAATCCTTTACCGAAACAGTAACAGTGTAGGTGGAATGGGTTGGTTCCACATCGAAAGTGAACTGACCTCGCGCCAAGTCCAGGGTTTCCGAATCGATTTTGTAGGCACTGCGAACATTGATGTCCGGGTAGGACAAATCATCAATAGGGAACTGCTGAATATCGGGAGTTCCGTCCCCAACGGGGAAAATCCCGAACTTACCGATGCGGAGTTCGTCATCCTGCTCCCCATCGGTCAGTTCCTCTACCGCAGAGATAATAGCCTGCACATCAAAACCATAGACTGAGTTAGTACCTCTTCCCAAATAGCTGGCGTAAAGGAAGCGATTATCTGGACTTAAAACTAAATCGTCCGTAATACCCAAGGGGATGGGTCGAGTTGCTGCTACTAACTTCGGTTGGCCTTCGTAAATACCTGTGGGGTTCTGGATAATCCCAATGTTGCTGCCGTAAGGAAGAACGTATTCTGTGGTTAAGTGGTGATTTTTTACATCGTTGTAATTGGGCGCGGTAACGAAGCCGTATTTCAAATCCCTGGTGATGGCTATGGATTGGGCATTGTTAACATCAAAGTAATCAAATATGCTGCCCAAACTCAAGGGAACTGTTTCTTTCTGGGTAAACTCCACCAAAGAACCGTTTTCCGTAACGGTGAAAACCTGCACTCCATGAAACTCAGAACGAAGGTTGGTGATGGCTACTTCTCCATTGGGAAGGGCTTCAACGCCATAGGTTCCCGTGGCATTTTCTCCTCCTGCTGTTTCGGTAACACCAATAACTCGATGCCAGGTAATTCCCTCCGATTTATCTGCAAGGTCTGTATTAATAGCATATAAGCGGCTAGCTTCCTGGGGTGTCTTGCCAAAGGCTCGCTGGTTGGGGGCTGTGGCGTAGAGGATTTCTCCTGCTGGATCCAGATCTAATTGCTCAACTCCCAGAGGAGCATTGGCCAATTCGATGGTCTCAATATGTTGGTTATAGGTGGGGGAACTGGGATTTAAGTCGATAACGTAGATGCGCCCTTTTCCATCCTGGTAAGTATTGTAGTCGGCAACGTAGGCGAACAAATCGTATTCCCCAATGACGATGGAACGGGGGTCCGCCCCAGCCGGTAGGGCAATTGTCTTGCTGGTTAGATCCGCTGGATTAGCGTCTATCTGTCGGAGCAGGACTGTATCTACTACTGCCACCGACCCAGTGCCGATTAAAGTAACGTAAGCCCGATCTCCCGCTCCCGTAACTGCCACATCAGAGGGTAACTCGTTCCTTCTGCCAGGGTTATCCCCCACAAGAACCTTGGCGGCTACGTCCTGAAGTTGTCGGTTAATCACCAGCAGCTCGTCGGTCCAGCCTGAAGCACCGAAAACATATTCGGATTCTGGTTCCATGGAGAAGGGAGCGCTTTCAAATTCAACTGTATCTCCAGGAATCCCTGCACCGGGATAGTTGTTGAGGGTTTCTTCCCTCACTACTGAGATACCTGAGACCGTTCCTAGGGAAACTGGCTCTGGGACGGTAACTTCCAGCCTCTGAAGGGTATCGTCTACATCAACTAAAGTGATATGGGCCCCATCTTCTACATCGTATACTTCTCCACCGAGGGTGAAGCGAACTATGGGCAGTGGCTCGGAGCTATCGGTGGTAAAGTTAGAACCGGTTATAACTAGTTTTCGGCCATCATCGACAAATCCGGTCCCAGCACCCAAAACTACTGGAG
Source organism: Prochloron didemni P4-Papua_New_Guinea (assembly GCA_000252485.1). Lineage (GTDB taxonomy): Bacteria > Cyanobacteriota > Cyanobacteriia > Cyanobacteriales > Prochloraceae > Prochloron > Prochloron didemni. The sequence continues at coordinate 4,933 of JH610659.1, forward strand.
ATTTAGTAGGACCTAAGGGGGGAACGGGAATATCTTCTGCGCTGAGGTTGAACTCAAAAATGCCAGCTGGATTGAAAGAGCCTGCTAAAGGAACAGTAATAGGCAATCCTACCTCTGGAATTGCTTTCAGTTCCACCTGACCTAATATAGCGATAGGTACAGTAGGAGCCAAGGGAGTAATAGGACTAGCAAGGAAGCCTCCAACAAAGGGGACCGATGCTACCGCATAGTTATAGGTATTTAAGGCAGTTAAAGCAGGGTCAGAAACCAGCAGTTTGCCCCGAGCAATAGTTGTCCAAGGAGATTTAACAATAACTGCTCTGCCCTGATAATTTACTCCTGGATAGGGTGGGGATTGAGTGCGGATTAAACCATCCTCGCCAACAATGGCACTTTCTTCTTGGAGCCATCCCCATTGCAAATTACCTTCACTATCTGGCAATTGAACTTCCCGCAGAACTAACAATTCTTCACCAGGGGACAATCCCTCTGCAGCTGGCAGGATAAACTGAGCCCGTTCCTCCAGAACTTGACCGCCAAAATCCAAATCGAAGCCAGCTATTAACTGGAAACCTTCAGGAAGAGGGGTGGTAATATCTTCTTGTTCCAGAGGCGCAATAGTTATATTTGCCTCTTCCTTCAACGCCCCAGGAGGCAGTAACAACAAGGAACCATCCCCAACCTCTACAACAGCTCCTTCTTCATCTACTGTCCCACCAGACTGAATGGGAGTTTCCACCTTAATGGGAACTGTTACTTCCGCCCCATCCAAAATCGCTGTAACACTACCGGAACCTGGACTAACAGCAGAGATTAAACCAGAGGAAGTAACCTCCACAATCTGGGGATTGGTGGTAAAGAACTGAGCTCCAGGAGGCAGCAAACTCAACTCCTGATTGGCAAAGGCAGGGTTATCAATATCTAGATACAGCTGCCGTTCTTCTCCTGCAATCAAACTAATAGCTTCTGGATACAAGTCTATGCCCAGAATTCCTGCCAGAATCAGTTGCCGCTCGAATTCAGTTTCTGCTGCAGCCAATCGAGTTTCTTGGTCTCCCACCTGAGAAACGGTGACGGCGGTAATTCCATCGAGTTGGGCAAAAATCAAGCCATTTCCGTCTCCTTTGGCAGTGACCAGACCCAAATCGGAGACAGTTACAATTGCCTCATCATCACTACTCCAGTTTAAATAGTTGCCAGGCAAGGGTACATTGATTTGGTCGGCAAAGTCTCCTTGAACCACAATTTGGGATTGTTCCCCAATATCTAAACGGGGATTGTGACCGGCAAGGAATTCAAT
>JH610660.1 GCA_000252485.1 Prochloron didemni P4-Papua_New_Guinea
AAAGGAATTGAACGGATTCCCCCTGGATCCCCCCTTGATCCCCCCTTGAAAAGGGGGGCTGGGGGACTTTCTCTTCTCCCCCCTTTTGAAGGGGGGCTGGGGGGGATCCTATTTCACCAACGGGTTTTGACCACACCCCGGTAGAACTAGCAATTCCAGCATCGCTGTAGTTTAAGACTGTTCCATCAGTTTTAACTTGCTGCAACAGTTTGCCTACGGGGTCGTAGTGATAAATGGTTCCTTCTGGTGCGGTGAGACTATAACTTTCTGGTTGATAGGGATAGGCTGTAACTAGGTCGTAGAAGCGATTGCCTGCTCTTTCTAGGAGGGTCTGATGGTCGTTCAAGACAAAACCAGATTCTCCATCATCAGCTATCCATTGGGGTTGGTAATAGATTACTCCCGGTAAATTATATTCTTCTGGCGCAAAGGTGAAACCAACCCTGTCCCCTGTGGGCAAGGTTAGGTATAAACGACTTCCTTCTTGCAAGGGTTGGTAGGGGTTCTGAATCTCAGTGGCAATGTTCCCGTTTAATTGGGGGAAGGACCAACCATTACCTACATCGTAAACTCGACTCAATTCAATAGAACCAAGGGATAAGTCTGTTTCTTGGGCAAGGAATTGTTGCTCCGAGTTGATTTCGATGGTTTCCGTCAGAGTATGACGACGACCGACCATATCTGTGGCTGATAGTTGTATAGAGTAGAAGCCTGAAGCTAGATTATCTAATGGGAAATCTTTTTCTAGGGGACTGTTGCCTTGGGCAATCACATCTGCGGTGCGTTGGGAATGGTAGTTCGCAATCACATCTGTGGTGCGTTGGGAACTACTATCCGCAATCACATCTGTGGTGCGTTGGGAACTACTATCCGCAATGACATCTGCGGTGCGTTGCGCCCCGCGAAGCGCCGCTCTTAGCGCCCGCACCCTACTATCTAGTTTTGAAAGAGAAAGGGTCCATTGGTCTAAATTGATATCTTCTACCTTTATCTCAGCCGAAGACTCTTCAAAATTGAGATTTAATTCTGGGGGAGTTTGGTCTTCTGGGTCCAGGGTTTTGACGATTCCAGTGGTAGTGGTGGTTTGTCCAGAAAGATTAGTTAAAGTGGCTTCTATCAGGGTTTGACCTGGTTGGTCGGGAGTATAGAGTGTTTGTTCTCCACTTTCTACTTTTATCACTTCCCCATCGATGTTGAGAGTAATGGAACCATCCCCAATGGCCCGAATACTGGTACTTTGACCGGGCCGAACTGGGAAACTGGGGGTTAGAACCAGTTTCAAGTCTGGGGTTAAAGGAGTTAAACCGACTGTGAATACTGCTGTGTCGATTACTGTGGCCTCTCCATCGTCCACTTGGAAGGTGACGGTATATTCTCCTATTTGTCCAGGGTTGGGAGTCCAGGTAATGCCTCCTGTCAGTCCGTCTAAAATAGCCCCTTCTGGTAGTCCCAGGGCGCTATAACTCAAAACATCCCCATCTGGGTCAGTTGCTTCCAGGTTAAAGTTCAGCTCCTCTCCAATTACCA
>JH610661.1 GCA_000252485.1 Prochloron didemni P4-Papua_New_Guinea
CTACCAATTCTAGTTGGCTGGTTTCGCCCAAGAGGGCTACTGTATCGCCAAGATATTGCAATCTGGGGGGGTCATTAATTCCTTCTACAGAAACCACAAAGTTCGTCGAGCTGCTATTTTCTCCATCGGTGGCGGTAAGGACGATGGTATAGTCTCCCCGGTCTGCTTGGGCTGGAGCTAACTGAATCGATGCTGTGCCATCGCCGTTATCCACAAAAGTGACAAAGTCTTCTAGGCCAAACCCGGTTAACCCTGCTGCACTGAGGGTAATGGCATCTCCATCTGCATCGGTGGCGTTAACGGTGAGTTCTAAGACATCTTCACGATTGAGAGACTGATTGGCAATGGTTTCTATTTCTGGAGCGCGGTTATTATTGAGTACCTGAATGGGTACGTCTACTGTATTGGTTCGTTGAATTCCTGTTCCATCTCCATCGTCTGTGGCGGTGAAGGTGACTGTATATGTTCCTGCTGCGGAGTAATCGGGGGTCCAGTTAAAGTAATAGGTTTCTGGGTCAAAACTGGCACCGTCTGGTAATCCAGTTACTTGGTAGCTCACGGTGGGTAAGCCGGTTTCGTAGGGGATTAATTCTCCGTTGGCGGCGCGTTCTGGAGGAATAAATTGGGGATTGTCTGGGTCTATTGCAAAGGCGCGGAAACTAATTTGCTGTCCTTCTTGTATAAGCCAAGGAGTTAAACCGGTAAATCTGGGGGGAGCGTTGACGTTGAGGACTTCTAATTTAGCTGTTTGGACCACTGTGAATTCTCCGTCGCTGACGGCAAAGGGAATCTCATATACTCCGGACTGGAAGTATTCTGGGGTCCATTCAAATAGCCCGGTATCTGGGTGGAGGGTTCCTCCGGGGAGGAGCTTGCTGGAATAGTGTAACTGGTCGGATTCCCAATCAGACCCTTGTAGGGCAATTCGCACTAGTTCTCCCTGTTGGATAATGCGGTCTGGGATGGGGGCTAAACTGGGTGGTTGATTTACAGGTGTTATCTCTATATCGAAGGATGCGGTAACTGTTTGCACTCCATCGTTGGCGATGAAGGTAATATCTTTGTAGGTTCCTGCTGCTGTGGGTCCAACTTGCCAGGTTAAGGTTTGGTTTGTGGGGTCAAAACTGACACCGTCTGGCAAGTTGTTTGCGCCAACTTGGAGAATATCTCCGAATTGGTCTATTACATTGAGTTGATATTGGATTAGTTCTCCTTCTCCTGCTTCTATTACTGGGGGTAATCCGGCAAAGACTGGGGCTTGGTTTCCTCCTACTATATCGATAGTAAAGGATTGGAGGGTTTCTGCACCTCGACTATCGAAGGCTATGAGGGTCACGTCTGCTTGGGCTGGACTGGCAGTGGTGGGTTCCCAGGTAACTTCTCCTGTGGCTGAATCCACTGTTAGTCCTTCTGGACCGGCATAGAGTAGATAGTTTACTGCTGCCCCATCTGGGTCTACTGCTACTGCTTGATATTGGTAGGGTTGGCCTGCAGTGGCGGTTGAATTGGGTTCTGATGCAAATGCTGGAGCTGCATTAGGGTAGGGTAGGGTGAAGATACCGGGGTGGAAATCAAAGCGCTGGGATTCTGGGTTATCAAAGGTTAGGGTACGGTCTTGGATTGCTTCAGAGGGTGAGAGGATGCCGTCGTCAATTTCGGAGCTTAAGTCAAGGAAATAGGTTTCTCCTTCTCTTTCTATCAGTAACTGTAAGGGAATTCGCAAGTCGTAATCGGTTTTATTGGTAAGGGTGACGGCGAAGGATACTGTGCCATCTCTTCGATGAATACGGGAATCGCTAAATTCTAAGTCTACTTGGGCTGAGAAGTTAGAAAGGGCGGTAAAGTTGGCTATGTAATCGGATTCTAAGTTGAATCCTGCTGTACTGGTAATGGTATCTTCTACTGTTAATTGGTAGTTATCGCTCTCGATAGGGCCGAAGTCGAGGATAACTGTGCGATTTTCTGGGTCGTAATTGATGGACTGAGGTGATAGGGTCGGGCTTTGTTCTCCTGTTAGTTGGTAGTTGTCTGGATTTAGAGCTTCCGACTGTTCTAAATCTTGGTCGAAGGTGACAAAAATGGGGCCTTGGGGTAGGGCTACTGTACTGGAGCTGGGGGGATTGGTGGCGATTACTTGGGGACGACGAGCTGGGTTAAGCAGGTCAATCTGTCCAGACTGACTTAGGAGAATTCGTCCGTCTGCAGTGGTTTTAACTATGTCTCCTCGGGAACCATTTACTCCAATGGGGACAAATTTTAAGGAAACTAGGTCTACTAGGAGTAGGTCTCCTCCTGAAGAGGCTTTATCTCCATTATTATTGGAAACGAATAAGAGACCTTCTAGTTCTGTTCCCGATTGACCGAAGGCTAAGGAATCTACTTGGGAGTCCAAGGTCAGCATTTCTTGGGGGGAACCTGTACTATCAAAGCGAACAATCTGTCCTCGTTCTGGCCAGACTGCCCCCCAGAGTTCCCCCTCAGGAGAGATGGCTAGGTTACCTATTCGTAAATCGCTAAGGTGACTGAAGCTGGCGGTGGTGGGATTGAATATTTCTACCCCGTCTCCGGAGGTGAGATAAATTAATCCTTGCTGGTCAATGGCTAGGGATTGGGTGAATCCATTGCTGTATTCTTGGATAATGGCTCCGGTGGTGGGGTCTAGTTGGAGGAGGGGCCCGCCGCCGGTGGTGGCCCAGAGGTTTCCTCCTGGGTCAAGGGCTAGGTCGAAGATGGGATAGGGTAGGGTAATGAGCGGATTGGTGGCTACTCCTCCTTCTAGTTCAAAGCGATAGAGCCCGCCGCGATTGGCTCCACCGCTGGCAAGAATGGAACCATCTGGTAATTCGACTATGGCTAGGGGGGCAATCTCTGAGCTGCTTTCTCCTATACCGGTGGCGAACTCCTCCGCGACGAAGGGGGCGATAACTGTTGCGAATTCGGAGCTGTTATTTTCTGAATTAGGGCTAGGAATCTGTTTTCTTGCTTCTAAAAATAGAGGATTGGTACTTGTTCCTGTTTCTACTGGTGGGGGGGCAATGGGGGTGGTGGTGTCTTCAAAGGTGGGTAGATTGCCTAGGTTAACTGTGGAACCGTCTGCGGGAACGGCTCGATTCACTTGGGCTAGTTCTTGATTACCGGCTAAATCGGTGGCGATGGCTAGGAATTCGTAATCGTGTCCTGCTTCTCCTTGATAGATGGCTTCTGTTTCTGTGGTGCGCTGTTGCCAAATGCGGAAGTCTCCAGAGTCTTCCGCTACGTAGACTGTGACGTGGGCAACTCCGGAACCGTCTAGGTCGTCTATGGCGGTCCACTGGACTTGAAAGTCATTGGAGCCTGCTACTAGGGGAGTAACGGTTAATTCTGTCTCTGGGGCTAGGGCATCTAAAACGTTAATTACGGGTTGAGTATCGGCGGGGGCGGCGGTGTTGAATAAGATTCTGGCTGAACTGGTTATTTCTGTGCCGGTGGGCATCGTCAGGTCAGGCTGGACGGTGTAACCAATGGCACCACTACCACTACCTTCTGTATCGTTGGGGAGCAAGAGACCAATGTCTGGATCTTGGATTAGTTCTCCTGTATTGGGGTCGATGGCCTGTAATAACCAGGTGGCGGTGTTGGTGATTACATCTAATCCGGCGCTTACTCGCAGAATGAAACCTTTCTCTGTAGTGAAGTCAAAGTCACCTTGGAAAATGGCGCGATTGTCTGGAATGTTAACTTCTATGTCTCCCAGTCGCAGGTCTGACAGACGGAAACTGCCGGGGTCTAGGTCTGAATCTAATTGGCTAATAATCCGTACCTCTCCCACGGCGGCATTGGCGGTGGGGGGGTTTTCAAAGCGGATGGTGTAGGGTAATGGTACGGATTGGGGGACGAAACTTTCTGCTCCAGCTCCTAAGGGCCCGGTGAGAGATACTAGTTCGCTGTTGCCGACGGCTTCGTTGGTGAAGGTGGCGAAGCTGGGGGGTGGTACTTCTACATAGGCTGGTAATCCTAGTTTTACATCGCCAAAGGGTACGTAAACATTGAAGTCAACGGTATGACTGTTTTCTGGCAAGGGTTGGTTGCTATAGGGTAGTTCGGTTCCGTACCAGGTTTTGATTTGCTCAAAGAAAGAAACTAAGTTACCGTCAGTAACTATTTCTGACTCTCCGTTACCGATTAAAATTCCTGTGGCGAGGGTGGCGAGTAAACTTATTACTAGGGGCTGTTGGCGAATGGGAGGTGCAACGGAAGCTGGTCGCAGCAACCCTGCGGATTCTAAGGCTGCTAAGTAGGCTGTGGTCCAGGTTTCTTCATCTGCGGCTAAGTTAATTAGGCTAGGACTGGCGGTGGTATCTGCGAGGATACTGGCTCGCAATTGTAGGGCTTGGTCGGTTTGCTGGGCGATAAATTCGGCTCTGGTCAGGGCTATGGCTGTGGCTTGGGTGTTGAACTGGAAGGCAACAAATTCATCTAACCCTGCTGCATCTATTAGACCGAGGAAGTCTAGTTTGTCTAGGGCTCCTGCATTCAAAGCGTCTGCTATGCCTGGGTCTGGTGCTCCGCTGGCTTCCAGCTCTTGGAGAATAGCGTCTACTATGTCGTCTGAATCTCCCAATGCTGCCTGAATCTCGTTGATACCGGGATAGATTTGGACGTTAAAGGTGCGGCCTGCATAATCTCCGTTGGCTAGGTCGAAGATATAACCGGGGGCGAGGATATTTTGACCTGTATCTACATCGGGAACTAGACTGGCCCAAGGTATATCTTTATCGCCTCCCTCTTCTGGGGCTCCCCGGAGATTGGAGGTAAAGCTGAGATAGGGTAATTCTTCGATAGTAGGGTTTGCTATAAAAATGCGCTTGGAGTCTGTGATCACCTTCTGGAAGAAAAACAGAATCTTTGGTAGTGGAGAAGATAAGATATATCAATTCCGATGCTACCGTAATTGATATGATATAGCGATACAAACCAATCATAAAATAGAGGTGAAGTTTGCGCCTAGCTATATCATTCCGATGCTACCGTAATTGATATCATTCCTGATTGCTATATCGTCGAAGCCTTGATAGAAGCTGATTTGCAAGAGAACCATCATATCCTCTCTCAGAGAGCCACTTTTTCCCTCTATTAGTAATTATCCAATGGTCATTTAATGCTCCTGTTGGTCCTTTAGTTTTTATTAGGTTTTCATTGTATAGCTGCCTAGTTAAATAATCAAGGGTTTGTCCAGAAGCGAAGGAATACTCGGTTACAAAAAATAGTCTATTCAGCTTGTACCAGTGGATTCCGTCAGAATCTTTCCGAGCAATTAACTCAAGAATAAGAGCGATATCTTGTTCCATAAAACTAATCTTTCAAGGGAAAATCTAAAAACTAAGGCCAAACTCTCTTGCTAGTGCTTCTTCTTCTAATCTCAATGCTTCCGGAAGATAAAAGTCTACTTTTTTACCAACAAGACCAAACTCGCTAACTGTAGGTCTATGAATTAATTCCCAAAGACTTTTAGCATCTAGAGGAAGCTTAGAACGACTTTGTAGTCTATCAAATCTAAGGCCCTCACGAAGCTCATGAGTATAGAAATTTAAGTCTGTCTGAGTTGGCTGTATCTCTCCTAATGTTATTTGTTTAAGACGATCAATCATATATGTATTGGCAACATCATCTCCAAATCGGGATGTATGTTCTATTACGCGATCAATACCAGCTTGAGTTATTCTTACGTTGTCAGTTGATAGACCAGGAATAAATCTTAGACCGATTTTACTTGGATCAGTTACAAAGCTGGATTGAGATGAAGGGCCTCTAGCTCCTCTAGGTATTTCACCGTTTATGATATCACTATTTGACCCAACTCCGCCCCTGGTATTGCTTACATCACTTCCACCTCTATCAGTAATTACATCTAAAGGACTGCTCCCTTGATTTTCAGTAATATTATTGCCCCTACTGGGCAAGCCACCGACATCATCAGCAGTAGCTAATTGGCGACCACCCGAAGCCCCCAAGACATCATCCGCCCGCTTGCCAGCACCCCTCCAAAGCCGCCGACCAGCCTGCAAAGCTTGCCGAGGATTACTAAGACCCTCAGAAAAACCCTGGAAGACAATACTAGAAAGTATATTCTCTCCCACGCCCTGAGTCAAACGCTCCCCGCTAATTAAATTCCGCCCAACCTGCTCAAAACCAGCAAAAGTCCCTTCAAAAGCAGTACTTACTGCAAACTGAGTTGCGAAACCACCACCAGCCCTAGCAGCCACCCCAAAACCAAGACGAGCCCCC
>JH610662.1 GCA_000252485.1 Prochloron didemni P4-Papua_New_Guinea
TTGATCCCCCCTTGATCCCCCCTTGAAAAGGGGGCAGGGGGACTTTTTCTTCTCCCCCCTTATTAAGGGGGGCTGGGGGGGATCCTGTTTCACCAACGGGTTTTGACCACACCCGAAAAATCTTGATTTGAGCCGTTCGCGACCGGTCAGAAACCCGGAATAAGAGAGTTGTTTGCGTAAGTCCTAGAGCTTATGCTTTGGAAAGCTTCAGTTTGGTCATAGGATTGCCGTAATAGATATACATGAAAGTAAAGAAAAAAAGATATCTATTTTCATCATTCTTCTCAGCTTGCAACTGTTCAACAGCATTTTGTCTTAAATTTCGCAAGATGGTAGCTACCGAAAGTTGGGGATTACGTTCGTGTTCTACAAAGAAATTTTTAGCTATCTTAGCAGCATAGTTATCATCCACTTTGTTTAAAGTTCCAATCACTCCCTTTGCTCCTTTGTCTAAGAAAAATGTCGGAAAACCTATTCTAGGATATCGACCTGTTTGAGGGATAATACCGTCTTGACAATCTTTGTGTAAACGACCAGAGTGACAAGCATTCATAAAAACAATACTACCATTGTTGGCTAAAAAATCAAAATCGTAACTATATAATCCGTTCAAAGATATTTCTTGTTTAATTTCAGTTTTTTTCTTAATCTCAATTCCTCCTAAAGTCATTGAACCAATATCATCTTCTAAAAAACCATGGCCACCAATAAAGATTAAGCTAACTTCTGACTCTATACCATCTAGATAATCCAAAAATGGATAAAATTTTTCACAACAATGATGATGAAACTGTTGAATTATTTCTTTTTCTTGCTTGGCCCTAGATAAATTATCTGTATTCAAATAAGCTACAATTTGGCCACAACAATTATTTGTTTTCACTTCTAAAGGAATCAAACCACTTTCATTTTCATCATTATTTGGATCGGGAATCTCTTGCCAGCGGACAGTGGTAAATAAAGCACCTAAATAGTTATTTAGTTTTAACTCTAACATTTCCCAAGGAATTTCAAAATCTGTGCGATCTTCTATTCTTAGATAAATAAATTGTTGCTGCCAATCAACTTCTAGTTTATTTTTCAATTTAATTAACCAATGACAAATTTGTCTTGCTTGATAATTCTTTTGAGAAAACTTTCTCATTGCTCCTATAATTTCATGCATTTTTATCTTCATCTTAATTTTTTCCTTTTGCATTTGTTTAGCAAAAGATAGTTGTGGCGCTTTAATGGGTTCTGTAAGTAGATGTTGTTCATGGTGCAATAAACCATGGTAAACTCTAACCACAATATATTCATCTTCTCTATCTTCTACTTCTAGAGTAACTTCTTGATTAGAACGCTTCTCGTCTAATTTACCATCAACAGGATTGAATTCTTCTCTCTCTTGGATTTCAATAGCATCAAAATCCTGCTTTTTTGCCAATTGTTTTGGTGGTTCTCCTTCCGGTAATTTTACCTGATGGGGGCTATTCCTATTTTTGAGCTTCTGATTTAGATTCATTCCTATTCCTCCAACTCCCAAATTTCCCGAACTGGAATCGATCGCACTTTTGCGCCCAAGGCTTGAGCCAACTTCAGAGGTAATTCGGGATAGTACTTAGATTGAGGATTGAGCAACATGGCTTCCACATTATCTAAATTACCAATCTTTTCAGCAATTGCTAAAGCATCTTCAACTCCTTTACTTCCCACGGGAGAATGTATTTTCCCTAAATGGCTGGCTTCTAGGGGTACGTTACCCCGTCCATCGCTAATTACTACTAAAACTGCTTTTTGAATAGTATTCCGTCCGTGTTGCAGAGCATGACGGAGGGTTTTGAGAGTTAAATCCAGACCGTGGGCTAGAGGTGTGGCTCGACCTTTTTTAGTTAGTTCATCATCCAGAGCGTTACTGATAGAAGGAATGAGAATGCTTTGAGCTAAGATTTTTTCTGCTTTTAATTCTTGAGGATTAATCTTAGTGAGATTTTCTCCATTGTTCTTGAACTGAGATTTATCTTTAGCAACACCCACTTGAATCAAACCAACAGTTGCTCGTTCTACATATGCCCAACTTAGATAAGGAAACAATTCTTCTTGCCACTGACAATGTTCTAAACAAGTGTAATCTAGCAATAACATCAGCATTTGCTCTGCTACAGGAGCGCGACGATAACGATATAAGTCCTCCCAGCAAATTTTCAATCCCCCTTGAAGATTGTTGTTTCCATTTTCTCCATTTTCTCCCTTGGATTTACGAATTGGCTGAAATTTAGCAGCTTCCAGCAAGGTTCTGACTATGGCTAAATCTTCAACAGTTGTGGCTTTCTCTACACCAATAATTGTTCCTCGGGCGATCGCCTTAGAAAGAAAGCGAGGAGTTGGTAGTTTCAGGGGAGCCATTTCTCTCTCAATAGGAGCCTTATCTTCTGGATAGGGATTCTCCAAACTAGAAATATCTTTGAGTCGCATCTCTGAGGAAGATTCTGGCTCATGGGATTTATATACTGGTTGCTGGCTGTCCTTGGATAAAGACTTATCTTGTTTGGATTTATTGTCCGAAGAATTGGAAGATTGAAATTCAGTTGATTTTGATGTTGCCGATTCTCTTGGCTCGGAATCAGAAATACTTTCTTCTTGTTCTTCTTGTTCTTCCCTATAGTTTTCAGCTTCAGTCTCGTTCAGATGGAGTAACTTTAAACCCATCATCCTGGCTGCCAGATTTACATCAGTAACTCTAACTTCCTTTGCTCCTTCTAGTTGAGCGTTAGCAAAAGAAAACCGGGCTAAAGCAATTTCCCGACGATGATAAACTTCCGACTCAGAACCATGGGAACTATAGGCAGTACAATCTAAAATCCGAGCTAGAGCTTCACCAGTAATCTCCGGTGCGTGTTGAACAGCTTTTTGTAGCTGTTGTTTTAATTCCGAGCCAATTTCTCTTTCTTGCAAACACAAGAAAGAAACATCTTCTTGCTCTAACTGTTGCTTATTGAGCAATTCAACAATTCTACTAACCTTATCTGAATTATCTAAATTATTTAGATTATCTAGATTATCTAAATCATCTTCTATTTTTCCATTGAGACGTAAAGCAAAACGGTCTAGCAAATGGGGAGAAACTTTCCCAATCTCTTCTTCTTTACTAGAACAACCTGCCAACCAACAAAGATTGGGTCGCCAAGATTGCTGTTGTTGGTGACGTTCTAAATGAGCTAAATCCGCTCCCATTAAGGTTACGCAAGCTCTTACTGCTGCTAAACTAAGCTTGGTTAAATCGGGAATAATTACTAAGGGAATTTCCTGGCTATTTTCTTCCGGACAAAGCAATCCCCATCGCCATGTAATATAGCACTACGCATTTAGGTTAGGACATTCATAAAGCCTGAAACCTAGTCATAGCCTAATTTTGAATTTTTAATTTTGAATTTTTTAATTGCGCGTAGCGCTATATCTTGTTGTTCTGACTCTCCCCCTACTCCCATCTCTCCCCACAAATTATCCTCAGATTCATAGCTGCCCAATTTCACTGGAACCACTTTTTGGCCATGGCTCACCTCTTTGAGGAGAGAAGCCATAGTTGTTGCTACTTGTTGTAAAACTAAAGGGGAAATATCAAAGAGTAAAATACTCCTCAATCCTGGATTTAATGCAGCACAAGAGAGCGATCGCCTCAAAGTGAAATAGTTTTCGATTGTCAATTGTTGATTTTGGTTTAACTCCATCTATTAATCGAGATTTAGTATTAATCAAGGGGTGTGGCCAAAAGTAGTTGTTTGGGGCTAAATATCTATTTATCAATCGTGGGGTAGCCCTCTGGGCTGCCTGCCTAACAATCGCGGGTAAGCCGTGACTATTGAGAATATAAAATTCAACTGTTTGTGACCGCACCCTTAGTCAAGTTGCAAAATATTCTTAACCCTTTCCTCATCTTCTTCTTCCCAAGAAAGTTGATAATTTTGCAGAAATTCGGGACGACGATGCTGAAGTACCAACTCAGCTACTGCTGCGATATGCTTCTGACTAACCTGTGGAGCATTATTCAGAGCTGCATAAGCACGAGATGCCAGAGCCATGGTATAATCTCCTCGGTTCCCCTCTGCTTTAAATTCCTCAGTTAATTGCACGCACCATTCCACAGCGTTACGAGGTATTTCTACAGTGAGAAACTTTTCCTTTGCCGCCTCCAATTGCGACTTATATTCTTCGTCCTTAGCACGGGCTTCATCAAGATAATCGGAAGCATCATTTCGAGCTAAATCAAATAAAGCCTTATCCCAAGCCATCACTGTTTCCAGAATTTTAATGCGATTTTCCCGATGGGTTTCAGCCTTTACGTTTACCATTAAGCCAAAACGATCTAGTAATTGAGGTCGCAATCCTCCCTCTTCTGGATTCATGGTTCCTACCAAAGTAAAAGAAACTTTCTCTTCTTTTCTTTGACCGTCTCTCTGAATTACCAAAACCCCAGTGGAAGTCACATCTAAAATAATATTGACGATGTGATCGTCGAGAAGATTGACTTCATCGATATAAAGCAGTTTATTTTTATTAGCTTCCTTAATCAATCCATCTTGCCACTGAGGCTTGCCTTGCATTAATTGATTGATTTCCCAACCTCCCACTACCCGGTCTTCCGTAGCATTAATAGGTAGGGTGACGGGAAGGCAATCCCAGATCATGATGGCAAAAGCTCGTACTGCGGTGGATTTACCAGTTCCTCGCTGTCCGCTTAACAACACTCCTCCCATACGGTCCGCAATATAAGCCAGTTCCAAAGCTAGTTTGAGCTTTTCCTGACCCACAATCAGACTGTAGGGTAGGATTTGGATTGGAGATTTTGCTTTAGCTATTTCGCTCACTGCCTTGCTCGGTTGGTCTAGATTCTTCACTGGATTGAGAGTTTTCTTTTAAAGTCCATTTCATCGTCACTTGCAGCTGCGCTCCCGCAACAGCCTTAGCAATCACCGCACCCACTTCTGAATCTAACTTAATTGCCAGTTGTACTTGGAACTCATTGGGTT
>JH610663.1 GCA_000252485.1 Prochloron didemni P4-Papua_New_Guinea
GAAGGGCAGGGCAAGTCTGGGCTGCCTAGTCTTCAGGGTAAGCCGCGATTATCGAGAATATAAAATTCAACTGTTTTTGACCGCACCCACTGTCCACTATCAACTGTCCACTGCTATATGTTTATTTTCTGATAATTAGAGAATTAAGATGAGCCATCGAACTTTCCATTACCTCAGAATTGAGCAACTCTGAAGTATGATAACCCTCTCCCACTTGCAAAAAGAAATATAACGATAAGGTAGCTATTGCAGCTAGAAATAATCTTTCCCACATTGTTCCTATTCCATCGCAACCGATTCACTTATTATCCATTATCACGTATTTTTGCCGATTAAAACCATGGAGAGTAGTGAAAATCCTCACCGTACTTAAGCGATCTTCGTCACTTCTTTATATTCTTGTTGGTGGTATAGCCAAACCCTCAGTGATTTTTCTCAGAATAAAAATTTCAGCAACAGAGAACCAATACTGCCCATAAAATTCTGCATTCCTCCACCACCCGGACCGTTAGGCAAATTGCGAGCCAATTCCATTCCTTCCAGAAATTGTTCCGCTCCCTGACTACCCGTTTCATTTCCCTGTGCTTGAAACAGTTGTACAGCCATTTCCCCATCTTCAATTGCTCCCGGTTCGTCTCCCAAGCGATAGCGAGCAAGTCCTCGACCTAGGTAAGCAGGAGCAAATTGAGGGTTGAGATTGAGAGCCCGATTATAGTTTTCAATCGCCGCTCTATAATTGGCCTTATCCGCTTCTTTTACTGCCCAAAAGTGAAACAGCTCTGGGGTTCCTGCATAGTTAGGAATGCCCATGGCTCCCTGCATATAAGCAGTATCCAAACTCACTCCGATTAAATTGGCATTGACCAAATAGGATTTTCTCAGGTCAGTACCGTAAAGTTTCGCTCCAATTAAAATAGCCCCGCTCAGGTTAGCACCGTGGAGAGAAGCACCGCTGAGATTAGCTCCACTGAGATTGGCACCCCTGAGATTGGCGCGACTGAGATTGGCACCGCTGAGATTGGCACCAGACAGTTCTGCCCCAGCTAAGTTTGCCATTACCAGTCCACTACCGCTTAAATCGCATTGGGCACATTGTTTCGTAGTTAGCAGTTGGGAAAGGTCTTGAACATTTTCTGCTCCAACTGGAGTAGAGACACCGAAAGCGGTTACAATGGCGGCAGTAGCTAGAATTCTAGATATCATGACTGTTTTTTGGCATCGGCTACTCTAATATTCTAATCTTTTTTGATGGTAGAGGAGATTATGGCAGCAAAAGTAGAAATCTATACCTGGAGTAGTTGTCCTTTTTGCATCCGCGCAAAAGCATTACTCAAGCAAAAAGGAGTAAATTTCACCGAATATTCTATTGATGGAGATCATCAAGCTAGAGAAGAAATGGCTCAACGAGCTGGAGGACAGCGAAGTTTACCTCAAATCTTTGTTGAGGATCGACATATTGGCGGTTGCGACGACCTCTATGCTCTGGAATCTCGCTCTCAGTTAGATTCCCTGCTTAATCTTACTGTTTAGATAGATTGATACTGCCTCTGCGTGTGGCACAGGCATCTTGCCTGTGACTTCCGGCATCTTGCCTGTGACTTCCGGCATCTTGCCTGTGACTTCCTCTGCGGTTTATTATTATTTCAGATCTTGATTCAGCAACGCCCTTTTGACTACAGCGATAGATGCAGTTCGACGACCCGGTCCCTGAGCGTAGTCGAAGGGCACCGCAAGCTGTGGTGGGCAGTGCCGCACCCTACTAAAAAACTTTCTTCGACTACTTTTGAATACACCCGTTAGATAGGCAAAAAAGGAATGAAATTAGCCTTTATTATCGATCCCATATCCCAGCTAGATCCCGGACACGATACTAGTATAGCTTTGATGGAAGCAGCTCAAGCATTGGGACATGAAGTTTGGGTTACTCAGAGCCAACAATTGAGCATCATCCAAGGAAAAGCTTGGGCTACATTGGCTCAAGTTGAGTTGGAACCAGTGCAATTAATAGAGGATCGCTGGGTATGGCCAACCCCCTGGATACGCTTATCTCCTGGTGTTCTCACCTCTTTAGAAGACATGAATGCTGTTTTCATGCGCCAAGACCCACCAGTTAACATTCCCTACCTCTATACCACCTATATCTTGGATTTAATTAATCCAGAAAAGACTCTAGTGGTTAATTCTCCCGCAGGCTTGAGACTGGCCAATGAAAAAATCTACGCTTTGCAGTTTCCCTCTGTAATTCCAGCAACCATCGTCAGTCAAGATAAAAATATCATCCGGCAATTTGTCCAAGAACAAGGCGCTGCAGTGATTAAACCCTTAGGAGGTAAAGCAGGAGAAGGAATTTTATATTTACCTGATGGCGATCGCAATTTCCATTCTTTAATTGAAATTAGCACCAAACAGGGTCGAGAACCTGTGATGGTGCAGCAATATTTAGCCGCAGCTCAACAAGGAGATAAACGGATTATCATGCTTAATGGAGAACCCATTGGCGCCGTAAATCGCATTGCTAAGGGTGAAGATTTTCGCAGCAACATGGCTGTGGGGGGTGGAGTGGCTCCCACAGAACTCACAGAGAAAGATAGTTTCATTTGTGCTACAGTTAGTTCTAAACTACAAGCAGATGGTCTTTATTTTGTCGGTCTGGATGTTATTGGCGGCTATCTTACGGAAGTCAACGTTACCAGTCCCACAGGCATTAGGGAAATTGACCGCCTCAATTCCACCAGTCTGGGAAAACAGGTAATATCTTGGGTAGAAGCATGGGTAGAAGCAACATTAAGCCAGAATAATGCAAGCTAAATTACCGAGATTATCAGTTCTGATTGGTAGCGCATTGTCTATTGTTTCCACTCAACTTTCCTTCGCTCTACCACCACCAGAAGATCTTCCCGAAGAAGTATTGCGCCTAGAAATTATTACCGAAGGGCGATCACCCCTGGATGGGAGTCCCCTCACTGCTGCCCAATACGCTCAATTACAAGCAGAGTTAGGTCAACGGGAGTTCCCTCCCGAATTAAACCCCCAATTGCAAGAGTTGATTTTCTTGCTGCAAATTCGCCAATTGCTCGACGAGGTTAATCCTTTTTAGCTATCTTAACAATCAGTTCTCATAGCCCCCAAAATAGTCTCTACCGATACGCATGCTTTTTTAGTTTGAATATTCTTGCTATCAATAACTAATTTTACTGGGAGTTTTTTGTCAGATATTAAAGTCCCTTGGTAATCAAATACAACTTTGTAATAACTATCACTACCTCTTGTTTCTACATCAAAGTTAGTCTCCGTTGTGTCCAAGGAAATTTGGTCGTCCATCTCAATCCAGGAACCTGCCGAAGGAGTTTCTCCTTCCAGATGAGTTGCGTACTCCACAACAGAAGTACCAGTCAGTTGTCGAAAGCTAACTTGCCAAGATTGTTTTCTTTTCAAAGCATTGGTTTGGGCATCTTTCATGGCTCTATAAGCTAACTCTTCCACAGCTTGCAGACGCTGTCCCTCCACAAAGGGAAACCAGCTTACAAGGGTCATGGCAGCCAGAATCCCAAATATCGCCACCACCACCATTAGCTCTAGTAAAGTAAAACCAACTTCACTTTGGTTGTAACTTTTGATGAATTGCATCTGTTTTTCCTCTTCAGAGTTCTTTGCTTTGTTATTAGCTGGTTAGGGGTGC
>JH610664.1 GCA_000252485.1 Prochloron didemni P4-Papua_New_Guinea
TCCTGTTTCACCAACGGGTTTTGACCACACCCGCTGGTTAGGGTTGATTGATCAGGCCACGGATCATTACTCCTGTCTCCAGAACCGGAAGGAATGCATCCGCATCTAATGTGGAGGATCTACCCTTAGAATTTCCTCTTAAGTATAACCTCACATGTTGGTTCTTACCATTCTTACTATTGTCTGGAGTGGTGGAAACGCAGGCGTAAAAACTAGCTTTGTCATCACTGGAAGAACCGCTATCGTTGAATGGCGTTCGAGTATATTCCAAATCCTCTGGAATACTCGGATCGTTTAGTCCATCACAAGGATCATCGTCCCCATCAGAGGGCAGAGCTACATAATCTACCAAAACATCGTCTGGCATATCAGGAAGTCCTCTGTCAAGGCCACCAGAACCTTGTTGATCTATTGTTATATTCTGCTTAGAGAATGGCCAAATGGAAAAATCACTTTCCCCTTGGGGATCTACATAGCCCTTATTAAGCTTTAATGAAGTAGAGGTGTCCTCTAAAGTTGCTTTGGTATATTTTTCTAATTTATAGCGTTTAATTCTCGATTTTCCTTGCCAAACATCCTCTGGCTTATTCTTAGATTGAACGTAAACAATTAAACTATAGGCTCGACGTTCTATTTCTAAATTCTTACATAAAGCTTGCTCATCCATATCTGTTATATTAGCGCAATTGGGAATCTCATCCTTCCCAATAGACTCTACTTTCCAAAAAGCGAGAATTATTTGATTGTCGTCATTTTGTAATTCATTAGGTAATCCATCTTTTGACAAAAAATTGAGCAACGGATCATATGGTACGTCTGTGTCATCACTACTTTTGTAGGTTCTTGACCCATTCAGTTCCGCACCATTATAGACATAAACAGCCTCCCGCAAATCCCGAGCTATATAGTCCAAAGCCCGTTGCATTTCCTCCTGAGTTGAAGAACGAGCTATTTCCTTGCGGTTTGCTTGAGTTAAATTATTAGTCAGAAACAAAAGACTGGACATAACGATACTACTAGTTACTATAACAGCTAGCAGCTCCACTAAGCTAAAACCAGCTTTATTCTCACAGACTAATTTACTAGAATTTATCCTCTTAAGGAGTTGTACAACCACAAACTTTTTCTCCTATTGTTTTTTTTAATCTAGTGCAAACATCTATGGCGCTGTCTCTAAATTCTCTAAATAGTCATTATAAGCGTCTAGAGAAATGTTCAGATCACTCTGGCTTACTTCACTGAAAACAACAGCTAGAGGTTGCCTTGTTCGCTCTTTGATTCCCTGGAGAAATAGCAAGGAAGCTGCTTCCGTCTCGCCATTGTTACTTTCCAATTCCGATTTAGCTTGAATGGAATATACTCTAACTCCCATACGAAAAACAGCTAAGTTACCTATACCTGAGCCGGAATCAAAACGCTGTCCTGAATCCCGAAAAGTTTGCACAAGAAAGTCCGCACTACCATCATTATCCGTATCTACCTCTAAGGCTTGACTGGCATTCTCGAGCCTACTACCCATGGCTACAATTTGATTAGGTGCTGCTTGAGACCGCAATGTACTTCCTGTTGATACTTCTGGAGGCAGTTTACTTTCTGGCGACAACGAAGATGAAGTATCGGTAGTATTTTTGTCTACCCCTCGAGCCATGTAAGCCTGAACCAAGTCAACCTGGTTTTGAGCTAAACTAATGGCTTGTTCGGCTTCCTTCAGGTTGACCCGGCTAGCTGCCACCAATAACAACAGGGGACTAATGATGGAAAGGACAGTTGCAATGATCACGATTGCTGCCATTACTTCCAGCAGACTGCTGCCTTGATTTTTCTCAGAAGCTAGAACCAGTTTGAGTTGGGTGC
>JH610665.1 GCA_000252485.1 Prochloron didemni P4-Papua_New_Guinea
TTTGACCACACCCGTTTGAGTTGGCTGAGTTCTAGCTTGGATAATGTTTTAGCAATTTTCATCATCTGGTTTATTTGGTCTATGGTAAATTGCACAAATCAGGGTATATTGGCTCGCTAGTTCCCTTCTCCTTAGCACAGAACAGGATTTGATTGTAAGGATCTTCTGTCGGCTTTTCCAAATAAAACTCATTCCTGGGAGTGCCAACGGTGATGAAACGTTCAGAAATTGGTGCTGCTGGTTGGTATTGTAGTGCTACATCATAGCCCCATTTCCGAAGGGGAGCCCCATAATATGCCAGAGAAGTTGTGTTTGAACTATCCAGATCTTTGTCTGCGCTGAGTCTGGAAATATTCCAAACATCTTGGTCGAAGGGAGCTGTTCCGTAAACACTAAAATTGATTTGCAGGAAAGAGCCTTGGATATTCAAGGGTATTTTGTTTTTTGAATCAATTTGCCAATTTTCTAGAAGACGAGGAAAATTGTGTAGTCCTCCATAGGATTGGTATTGACGGGTAGGAACGATACCATTAATCAAAACCGCATTAACGGTAGTCTCCTCTGCCCGCGAGAGATATTTTATGCGGTTGCTTATATCATCGATATCTTGATAGTCAGTAAAAAAATCGCTTCTGTCCTTCTTCCAAATCTTGCCATCCCTCTCTATCCTAACGGGAGAACGAGGATTACCATCGTCTTCCCTTTGTAATAAGGTCCATGCATTGTTATATGTTGCCATGTCCGCCAAGGTCCCGCTTATATAAGAAGATTGAGAGTTAGGAACCTTCGTCCCACTACTATCTTCGCACTTTCGTCGTTTCTTGGGATTCAGCCCATCCTCTAGAAAACCGTCACAGAATTTATTAGAAATTATCGTGATTGCATCTGCCATGATTTCTGTTGGCCGCCAATTATCAGTGGCAGTTCTGGCAAAATTGGTGTTTAGGGTGTTGCGGCTGTAAAAATTGTTCCAATCATCTGCAAGACGCTCATCAAACTCTTGAATAGTATTTTCAGTTCCAGTGGAAGAGTCGTCATGCAAGTTGAAATTTCCCTGAATGTAAACTGGATTATCGCTGATGAAGGACATTCCGGCCTTACTACCGTCACGCCCTAAATCAGCCCCATTTTTCAGTCGGAAGCCATAGGGACGGCGGTCTGGATCGGGAAAATAATCTACAGGCTTGGGACTAATATGATTTTCAGTATTAATAGGAGGGTCTTGAGGCTTGTTGGTACCATCATCTACTACACTCATTCGGCAATCCTTAGAAATTATCGTCTGATCCCGATCTTCAATTCCGACTGTCCAAAAGTTACAGGCTTTTAACGCTGGCCTGGCGATAGCATCTTCTCTGACAGCATCTTCCCGAAAAGCATAGACAATCCCACTAGAAGGAAGCCAAGAATCCCCCCCATTCACTTGATTCTTGCGCAGTAAATCCAAGTTAAGATCTAACGTGCGCACCTGCATTAACTCTCGCCCATTATAAAATGCTTTATCTTGCAACCCCAGGAAAGTAGGTGCAGTAGTGAGTGCGTTACCTTGGATTTTATTCCTGTTGTTAAACACTTTGCTTACGTTAGGATTGGTTCCGCTACCAGGATCGGTGGTGGTAAAAGGCAATTTCCATTGAGAATTTGGCCTTGGTTTTAGGGCGATAGTGTTAAGAGCTGTGTTGTTTAATGGTTGATAATCAAAACTCTGATTAGAGGTTTGTACATAATTATTACTCACATATTCTTCCGAAAGCGGTTGGGGGTAGTCCGTGTCGGTATCAGTTGCATCCCTCCCGAGATGGTCGTGTTCTGTTGTGGGAAAGAGATAGTAAAGGGCTGGATATCTGGGTTTTAAATCTGCTTCCGAGCAAATTGCTACAGCTAAAGCAGTTTTGCGTCGTTGATCTGTCACAAGATCTGCAAACTCTTCAGGATCGCACCCACTGGTAAA
Organism: Prochloron didemni P4-Papua_New_Guinea; assembly: GCA_000252485.1. Classification (GTDB taxonomy): domain Bacteria; phylum Cyanobacteriota; class Cyanobacteriia; order Cyanobacteriales; family Prochloraceae; genus Prochloron; species Prochloron didemni. Next base: position 1,952 of record JH610665.1, read on the forward strand.
TGTTCTTGAACCTATAGTAGTTTGACCATCTGTGGAATTCCATGATGAGCTTCCAGCACTTGCAAATTTGAGTCTTTTACCTCGAACAAAGCCCATAGCTCTACCTCGCTTAATCTGCATGGCTTCTTCTATGGCTTTTAGAGCAGCTTTAGCATCATCTCTGTCTGCCGGATTAAGCTCTTTTTCCAAACTCTCAAGATAGTCTTGAAAAGTCAACGATTGAATGTTAGCAATTTCTCCATTGCTAGGGTTACCATCCATCAATTGCCACATTTTATTAGCTAGTTTATCTATATCACTTACCCTATTTATATTGGGATTACCGCTACCATCTTGTTCCAGAGCAGCTTGTTTGTTTTCTATGTTATAAGCTAGCATGCCCAAGGCTGATGCCGCTGTGTGCAGAGTACTCTGCTCGGCAATACTCAGATTGTCATAAGTAACCCCAGCTCCAATTCGCTCCTCCATGATTCGGCGCAGGTTAGAGAAATCACCCCACATAGTGAAATAAGGATAGGGATGAATCACTGCACTATCTGAGGACTTATCTTGTGTTGGGGGGAAAGCACCCTGAGGATCTCCGGCAAAGTGAGCTAAATTGTTCAGTGCAAGGCGCAAAGCGCTATTTGCAGTGTCGATAGCAGTCTCAAAGTCAGCTTTATTATTTGAGGGAGGAGCAAATTCCCAACCGTTGGTTCCCGTGCCAGTGAAAAAGTCCGTGTTTACCCTGTCTGTTGCCGTACCAACATCATAGGGCAGAAAATTGAAGGTGGTACTATCTTCCCAAGTTTCTGCAGTTCCTGGATGAGAAGTTGTGGCCAGCACCGCCACTGGAAACTGGCCCTGATCCACTTCATGGTGATACACTGCTGTTGCCTGTACTGCAGCCAAATTGTCCCTGACAGTACGCCGCTGCAAGTCTAAGTTATCACCTGTATAGTCTTTATAGGGATATAAAGGATCCTTATCACCATCCCAACCAAAAGGATTGCCCAGCTCCAACCTCTGGCCCACGATCAATCGCAGTCCTTCTTTTGTAGCACGGCGTTCCCAATAACCATCTAAACCTAGATCTTTCAGATCGCCAGTGGCAGGAGAGTTTGTGGTTAAAGCCTCCAGGACATTTGCTTCTGTAATCAATTCACCGTATTCATCCTTTGATGGCAACGATATTCCTTCATTGTATCTTGGTCTAGGTCCCCAGCGATTATCAGCCCGATAAGTATCATCTACAAAAGGTTGCAACATGTCTTCGGTTTGAGTTCGTCCTGATTCAGATAAAATCAATTCATCCCAATCTGGGTTGTTTATATCGTCGTTAGTGTGGTCCCCGCCTCTTGATTTTGATAGATCCTCTGTAAAAACCGAAAATGGATCTACAGTTGCACCGTAATAATCCTCTACACTGTTACCTATAGTTACAGAATCACCTTGTGTATCATCACCACTACCATAATAATTGTGTTTAACATTGACTTGAAGGTTTTTAGTAGTGAAGCTATCGCTGGAATTTGTGGTATCAGGGAGCTTGTGTATATAGCCCCCTTCATTTGCTGCCCCGCTCGTCACTTGCCCTCTTGCGGGATGTCCTGCAATCCATTGACCTTTGAAACTAACCGACCCATCGGTGTTTTTTTGTTTTGTCAATGTAATCCGAGAAGCCTGAGGGCTGTAAATGCAAGACTTAGGAGAACTTACCAGATAACCCTCAAACACCTTTTCATTGTCTTCGTTGGCAGACAAAATAAAGTTAGATTCACTATGCATAGCCCCATTGAATCTAAACTCAGGCCCTGGATAAATTTCCAGGTCATAGCGGAACCAAGCTCCCCACTTATTCCCCCTGTCTGCCTCTCTATCTTGATAATATTCTAAAGTAGACACATTTTCATTGTTTGGATTGGTATTATCGGGATCTGAGTTTGCTACTACCACATTAACTTGGAAGTTTTTCCTTAGGGAGACACCGTTGATCCCATACCATCCTTTTGCCGGTATAAGTTCTCCCACGTCACAATTTTCCTGCGCACTCAAATCACTTTGAATATTCAAAGGACCGCTACGATTAACTTGGTTGAGGGCTTTGTCTTCGTCAGTAGATTGTTCCATTGTAACAGTAGCAGCCTCATTCTCAGTCTTCATGAGGATGGAATAGGCGATAGTAGTTTCTTCTACACCATCCCCATCTTTATCTACCTGGAAAGACCAAGCATTATAGCGCTTGGGAGTTCCACCACTTGTTGGCAGTTCTAAGCGAGTTTCATCTGGAAAATCGTACACCTCAACTGGATTACCCGTATCATCTTTAATTGCTTCTAATACTGTATTTGTTCCTCCACTACCGTCTGGCTCAGTCACATCTCTATTGAGCATCATAGCTTCTAACCTTGCTTCAGAAGGCACGTCAGAAGTCAAACCTCGTGGGTCTGAACTGAAGAGATACTCAATTTTGGACTTGGCCCTATCTATAGCTGGTGCGGCGGCGTTATAGATGACCAACTCTTCCCTGCGCTCCATGACCTGTTCGGTTCTTTGTACAGTGCGAATCAGCATGGAGCTAATAATCAAACTCAACACCAACAACAACATCATGGCTGTGGGGATGACAAAACCAGACTGGGAACTTCTTTGTCTCAGTTTCCATCTTTTGTGTTTCAGGCTATACAATTGGCGAAGTAGAGAGCGCAGGAAAGAGGAGATGGCTCTTCTTACTTGCCGAAACTTAGTTGTTCCCTGCCGGAATTGCTTTCTGCTGTTGGGTTTGGCCATAGCTGCTTTCCTCAATAAGTCTGTTTTGTAGTTTTAGCGGCTTTAAAAGCTCATTTCACTTATAATACTTACGCAGAAATTAGGTTTTGTACTAAAAATATTAATTTGAGCAGTTTTATCCAGGTCAGAAACCCTGGGGTGCGGTCACAAACAGTCGAATTTTAGATTCTCAATAGTCACGGCTTACCCGCGATTGTTAGGCAGGCAGCCCGGAGGGCCACCCCACGGTTGATTAATAGATATTTAGCCCCAAACAACTACTTTTGACCACACCCGAAACCCTGTTTCTAGAGCTGCTTGCGGAAGTCCTAACTTGGTTGCGGTTAAAAATAGTTAAATTTTAAGTTGTGGTTTATTTTGAATAGGCAGCCCCACAACTATTTTTTTTTATAACTTTGCCTATCCTCTAAGGGTAGCTTATTTTTTGGTTTGTTATCAGCAGTATTTTTGCTGAATTTTTGATTAATTCCGATTCAGAGATTGGCTGCTTTTTCCGTATTATGGCCATTGACAAAACAGCAAATCCATGGCATAGCGCTACGGGCAATTCAAAATTCAAAATTCAAAATTCAAAAATTCAAAATTCAAAATTCAAAATTCAAAATTCAAAATTCAAAATTCAAAATTCAAAATTAGGCTATGACTAGGTTTCAGGCTTTATTAATGTCCTAACCTAAATGGGTAGTGCTATGTTTGCTGGTGTTAGCGTTTATTCAGATTGATGCCAGCTTCCCGGGCCATAGCTGGCAAACCCTTTTTCTGCAAAGTTTTGATTGCCTTGGTAGAAAGGCGCAGTTTCACCCAACGGTTGCCCTCTGGCCACCAAACTCGCTTCCATTGTAAATTAACTGCTTGCAATTTTTTGGTGCGGCGGTGAGAGTGAGAAACAGCATAAGCGTTATTGGCTTTTTTCCCAGTCAGTTGGCATTTACGAGACATGATGACCTCCAAACTAAATTCTACCTGGGTAATTATAACTCATGAACAGTGCAAATGAAAAAGAGCAATGGGGACAAAAGCGAATACAATGATTTAAATAAAAATTTTTATACAGAAGTCGTGGCAGCCCAGAGGGCTACCCCACAATTGACTTTCTACACATCCAACCACAAACAACTACTTTTGACCACACCCCACTATCAACTGTCCACTATCAACTATCAACTGCCAATAACTCTAGAAACCGGGTTTATGACCTGGAGCGAACGGCTCAAATCAAGATTTTTCGTAGATAAACCCGGTTTCTGGGTAAGTCCTGCTATTAATAGTGCAAATGAAAAAGAGCAATGGGGACAAAAGCGGATACAATGATTGAAATAAAAATTTTTATACAGAAGTCGTGGCAGCCCAGAGGGCTACCCCACAATTAACAAATAAACATCTGGAAAAACTAAAACTCCCACAACCAACAACCAACAACCAACAACCAACAACCAACAACTAATAACTAACAACAAAATTATATGCCCCGCCGCGACGATTTGCACAAAATATTACTTCTCGGTTCTGGTCCCATTGTAATTGGACAAGCATGTGAATTTGACTATTCCGGAACCCAAGCTTGTAAGGCACTGCGAGAAGAAGGCTACGAAGTAGTGCTGGTGAACTCCAACCCTGCCTCCATTATGACGGACCCGGAAATGGCACACCGCACCTATCTGGAACCCCTGACACCGGAAATAGTAACTAAGGTCATTGCTCAGGAACGTCCCGATGCTCTCCTGCCCACTATGGGGGGACAAACAGCTTTGAACCTGGCGGTTGCTCTAGCTAAACAAGGGGTTCTAGATGAATATGGGGTGGAATTAATTGGGGCAAAACTGCCAGCTATTGAAAAGGCGGAGGATAGACTCTTATTTAAAGAAGCCATGGAGCGGATCGGCGTGCCAGTTTGCCCTTCCGGTATTGCCAATAATCTCCCAGAAGCCAGAGAAGTTGCCTATTGTATTGGTTCCTATCCTCTGATTGTTCGTCCCGCTTTTACTCTGGGGGGCAGTGGTGGCGGTATTGCTTACAATCAAGAAGAATATGAGGAACAAGTGGGGTTGGGTTTGGATGCCAGCCCTGTAAGCCAAATTTTGGTGGAAAAATCTCTCCTGGGTTGGAAGGAATATGAACTGGAAGTGATGAGGGATTTGGCAGATAATGTGGTGATTATTTGCTCGGTGGAGAATATAGACCCCATGGGAGTGCATACGGGGGACTCTATGGTGGTGGCTCCTGCCCAAACTCTAACGGATAAGGAATACCAGCGCTTGCGGGATTACGCCCAAAAAATCATTCGGGAAATTGGGGTGGAAACGGGGGGTTCTAATATCCAGTTTGCGGTGAACCCAGGGAACGGGGAGGTTATAGTCATCGAGATGAACCCCCGGGTGTCCCGTTCTTCCGCTTTGGCTTCTAAGGCAACTGGTTTTCCCATTGCTAAGTTGGCCTCTAAGTTGGCAGTAGGCTATACTTTAGATGAGATTGCCAATGATATTACGCGGAAAACTCCTGCTTGTTTTGAACCCACCATTGACTATGTGGTGACGAAAATACCTCGCTTTGCTTTTGAGAAGTTTCCGGGAGCGAAACCAATTCTCACAACTCAAATGAAGTCGGTTGGGGAAGCCATGGCCATCGGTCGCACTTTCTGCGAGTCGTTCCAAAAGGCTCTCCGTTCTTTGGAAATTGGTCGCTATGGTTTTGGCTGTGATGGCCATGAGTCTTTTCCTGTTGTAGAGGGGCAGGCTCAAGTTCGCTCTAGTTTGCGCCGAGCTCACCCAGAAAGGATTTTTACTATTTATAAAGCGCTGCAACTAGGTCTGACTGTAGAAGAGATTAACCAACTGACTGGGATTGATGTTTGGTTCTTGGATAAAATGGAGGAACTGCTAGGAACGGAAAGGTTCCTCAAAAGTACTGTGTTAAAAGAAATAACTGCAGGGGAAATGCAGTGGGTGAAACAGCAGGGATTCAGCGATGGCCAAATTGCTTTTGCTACTGAGACTACTGAGGATGAGGTGAGAAACTATCGCAAGCAGTTGGGGGTAGTTCCAGTTTATAAATTGGTAGATACCTGCGCGGCGGAATTTGAGGCATTTACTCCCTATTACTATTCTACCTACGAAAGGGGAGAGTCGGAAATTAAACCTTCCCAGAAGAAGAAGGTGATGATTCTCGGTGGGGGTCCCAATCGCATTGGTCAAGGGATAGAATTTGACTATTGCTGTTGTCACGCTTCTTTTGCTCTTTCGGCAAAGGGTTACGAGACCATCATGGTAAATTCTAACCCGGAGACAGTTTCCACAGACTACGATACTAGCGATCGCCTTTATTTCGAGCCCCTCACCCGAGAGGACGTGCTGAATATTATTGAAGCAGAAAATCCAGGGGGAATTATCATTCAATTTGGAGGTCAAACTCCTCTGAAACTAGCCGTTCCCCTACAAGAATATTTGCAAAGTTCCCACTGTTCTGTAGAAACTGTCATTTGGGGTACTTCTCCCAACTCTATCGATATAGCTGAAGATAGGGAAAGGTTCGGTCAAATTTTACAAGAACTGAAGATTAAACAACCAGCTAATGGGATTGCTCGTAGCTATGAAGAATCTTTAATTATTGCTGGTCGCATCGGTTATCCAGTGGTTGTGCGTCCTTCCTATGTTTTAGGGGGAAGAGCCATGGAAATAGTCTATTCCGATGAGGAACTGCAACAGTACATGACCTATGCCGTGGCAGTGGAGCCCAATCGTCCTATTCTCATCGATAAGTTTCTGGAAAATGCCATCGAAGTAGATGTAGATGCTTTGGTGGATTGTGAAGGGAACGTGGTTATTGGCAGTATTATGGAACATATCGAACAGGCTGGGATTCATTCTGGAGATTCTGCTTGTTCCATACCCTATACTTCCCTTTCGCCTGCAGTATTAAAGACAATTCGTCAGTGGACGGAACAGTTGGGGAAAGCATTGCAAGTTGTAGGCTTGATGAATATCCAGTATGCAGTACAAACAACCGATAACCGACAACCAACAACCAATAACCAACAACAAATAACCGATAACCAACAGGTGTATATTTTGGAAGCCAATCCCAGGGCTTCTCGTACTGTTCCCTATGTTTCTAAGGCCATTGGCATTCCTCTAGCTAAACTAGCATCTCTGGTTATGTCTGGGGAAACGTTAGAATCAGTGGGCATGACTTCGGAAAAGATCCCCCAACATATAGCTGTCAAGGAAGCAGTATTGCCTTTTGACAAGTTTCAGGGAACGGATACGTTATTGGGACCGGAGATGCGATCTACTGGGGAAGTAATGGGTATCGATCTCAATTTTGGCAAAGCATTTGCTAAAGCAGAATTGGCAGCGGGAGTTAATCTAGCAACTGAAGGAACTGTTTTTGTTTCTATGAGCGATCGCTATAAGAAAGCAGCGGTTAGCGTGGTTAAAGATTTGATAGATTTAGGTTTTAAAGTAGTGGCTACTTCTGGAACTCGCCGTCTCTTACAGGAACATGGGATTGAAAATGTGGATTTGGTCTTAAAGCTTCATGAAGGCCGTCCCCATGTAATAGATTGGATTAAGAATAAGCAGATTCAATTAATTCTCAATACTCCTAGTGGGGAAGATTCTCAGCTAGATGGCAGGGTGATTCGTCGTACTGCCTTAGATTATAAGTTGCCTATTGTTACCACTATTGCTGGGGCTAAAGCAACAGTTGAAGCGATTCGTTCTTTACAGTCTCAGCCTCTTGAGGTGAAGGCACTGCAAGATTATCATAGTTAAAATTGTATTCTGTAGGGTGGGCATTGCCCACCAAAACCATTATCTTCTTCTTCTATCACTTTCCTATTATTAAAATCCCAAATTAGTAAGAGGTTGAGATGTAGAGAATATCCCCCTAAATCCCCCTTGCCAAAGGGGGACTTTTAAGATAGAACTGTTACCCCATGTGCAAATGATTGTCCACTGTTATTGTATCTACTGTATTCTGTAGGGTGGGCATTGCCCACCACAACCATTATCTTCTTCTTCTATCACTTTCCTATTATTAAAATCCCAAATTAGTAAGAGGAATGTAAATTACAATTGCTTGTAGATTAAGTTTAAAACTGACAAAGGTGGGCGATGCCCACCCTACGACGATGATTTAGAAGGTAAAGGTAGTTCTGATGGTTCCCAAGACCACATCTCCATCGCTGTTGCCGTCGGGAGAGCCGATCCAAACAACGCCAGGAGTAACAGAGATATTGTCGTTGATGGCGTACCGGTAGAAGCCTTCTAGATGAAGAGCTGTATCTTCACTTCCTGCCTCACAGTTAGCACCTTCACAACCACCCACATAAGGTTCTGCACCTAATACGATGCCACCAAGGTTGCCTTCTTTGCCTAGATCTGGGAATGCAATTCCTAAACCGTAATACCAAATTTCTGCACTTGATTTATTTGAGCCAAAAACTTGATCGGCATCGGTGTAGCCGAAGAAACCGTTGACGGTAATTTTGTCAGATATGCTGTAGGCTGTTTGTACACCGTAGGAGTTAGTAATTGCTTTGCTACCTGTATTAAAGGGGTTTAAAGCTCGAGCTGTTCCTGGTCCACTAAATATGGGGGTATCATCAACTCCTCCAAGCCCATCAAAATAAGCATTGACGTAGGTAGCCGCTATTTGAAATTTGTCGTCTGGGGTCCAAGTTACCTGTCCCAAGGCAGAATAAGAGCCATTGAAAAGACCTTGTTCGTCAGTCGGATTATTTGCATTATAGCCAAAGTAACCAGCAGTAAGAATCACTTCGTCACTAATTTCATAGTTAGCCCCTACTCCGCCACCTGCACCTAAACCTATTTTATAGATGGGGCTAGATTCACCAAAACTAGTGATAGAGTTATTAGCTCCGGTAAAGCCATCTAAATAAGGGCTAACTGTGGGGGCGATATCTTGCCATAAAGGCCAAGCAGCAGGAAGGTAAACCAGTATTTTCTCTCCTACTGGGAAGTAATATGCTAACCAACCGATTTCGATATTGTTTCCACTTCCAAAACTATGGGTAAAAGCACCTTGATCCGTATTATCAAAGCCGCCAAAAGCACCAGCATCAAGACGGGTATACAAGGCATCTTTCCCGGTAAAACTGGAAACAAAAGCTAAACGAACCCGGTCTTGTAAAACAGTATTGCTACCAGAACTACCGTTCCCCTGAGCATCAGAAAGGGCAAATACTACCTCACCTTCCAATTTAGTGGTAGTAGAGAACTGCTGGTCTTCCAAGGTATCTACTCGCCCTTCTATATCATCCACGCGAGCGCTGAGAATAGCTAATTCTGCTTCAAATTCCCTGACCAACCGCTGGATCTGACGCATGTCTCGAGGGCTAAGACCGCTGCGGACTGTATTATCTCGTCTGACAGCTTCGTTAGCTTTTCTTTCAATAAACTCTTCAATCTTCTGCAAGCACTCGCTTAAGGTAGCTGCAAATTCATAGCGATTCACTCCTTGATCACCTCGGAAGGTGCGGTCCGGGTAGCCCCGCATGCAGCCGTATTTATCGATTAAATTCTTTAATGCTCCATATGCCCAGTGACTCCTGGAAACGTCTTGCAACTGATCTACGCTGTTTACCTGGCCCAAGGAACGGGAATTGCCTTCTTGGCTGTAGCGATTTAGTTGTCTCAGCAAGTTAGTATTTGTTGCTGCTGGTTTATTTGTGTCTTGTACTCCTTCAGCCATTACCGCTGTGGTAGATGCCACTAAGGCGATGGCGCTGATGGAAAGTCCAGACCAGAGAGTCTTGCTCATTGATTACTCCTCACACTTAACACAGTGTTTTAACCACTATTAAACCACTATATTGTAGCTCGTTCTTGAATTAATTGTTAATTTTTATTGAATTGAAGGAAGTATAAGAGAATACATTTTATGTTGGTTGTTGGTTGTTGGTTATTGGTTGCCTGCACTGAGCGCTTGCCCAGAGGGTCGTCGAAGGGTAGCCGAAGGGCAGTGAGTTAAGCGGAACTATGGCTCTGAGTTAAAGCTTATCCTATGGTGGGCAATGGCCACCCTACTGACTATTGTTGTAGTTTTCCACCTACCAGGCTCCTCGACAGTTGAGAACAACTTGAACCGTTCTAATAATCAACTTTATATCATATATAACCGACCATTTGCGCTGATAGTCTAAATCTAAATTCACAATAGTTTCAAAATCCTCAATTTCCGATCTGCCATTAACTTGCCATTCTCCTGTAATTCCCGGTTTAACATTTAATCTTTGCCAGTGGTGGGGTTGGTACTTATTCACTTCGTGGATAGTGGGAGGACGAGTTCCTACTAAACTCATATCTCCCATCAACACGTTCCAAAACTGAGGAAACTCATCTAAACTAGTGCGACGGAGACAAGTACCTAATTTGGTGATGCGAGGATCGTTGTCATTCTTAAAGATATGTCCTTTGGCTTTGTTGGGAACCAGATGTTTTAGTTTCTCCGCATCCACCACCATAGAACGAAACTTCCAGATCCGGAATTGATTACCGTGGAGACCGCAGCGAGTTTGACTGTATAAAAGGGGACCGGGGTCCATGAAGTGCATCAGGATAGCAATAGGAATGGCTATTATGGCAGTTAGAGCTAAACCTACCAATGCACCCAGAATGTCTATAAATCTTTTGATGGGGCTGTTTACTGAAGGATGGATTGGTGGAGTAGGGGCGATGGCATCAGAAGAATATATTTTGTCCTTTTGATATTCTGCAAGTTTTAGGTACTTGCCAATTTGGTTTAATTTGGAGGGAGTAGGGAAGTTTGGGGCAGGGAAAACAGAAACTTCCATGGTGGACTGGAAGGAATCGGGAATCACATTTATAGACGAGGAAGCCAGGACTTTGATATAGGCGAGCATTTTTTTAGTTTTTTTCTATGTACCTATAATTTAACTTCTATTCCTACTAATTCTTTCACTCAAAACTCCGATCTTTTAATAAAGATTAGAACAAGTATTTATAAAGATTTCAACAAGCGACTTTTCATGACTGCTATAGCGCTTCGCTCTAGGTGCGTTCAAAAACAGTTGAATTTTGTGTTCTCATATTGAAAATGTTTGCTACAGATACATTAGTGAATGATTTCAAGCCCATTCGCCGGGTTTCTCCTATTGTTTTCAGGATTAATGCTAAAATTTTGGAATATTCCCGGTTTCTCAACCCACGGGAGTCGTGGCTTACCCGCGATTACTAGGCAGCCCATTCGGCTACCCCACGATTGACTTTCTACATATTCAGCTCCAAACAACTACTTTTGACCACACCCCTTCGCTTATTGGTGTAGTTACAACTAAATAAAGAGCCTTTGATACATGGGTCGTCTCAGAAAAATCTGTTTGGACGCGATCAGGCGAAGCGCTATAGATGATGGAGGTAATTGTAGATTAACAAGCTAACCCGCAAGTTTTTATTAAACCCTAACAGTTACCACGGACATGGGTTGATTCTGATATTTTCCTTCCCGAGTTTGGTAGCTTACCTTACAAGGTTCTCCTTCTAAAAATAATAACTGACAGCAACCTTCATTAGCGTAAACCCGACAATCAGCACTAGAAGAATTAGAAAATTCCAGAGTCAAATGTCCTTGCCAACCAGCTTCTGCTGGGGTAAGATTAGCTATTAATCCTACCCGAGCATAGCTAGATTTACCAATACAAAGAACGGTGACATTTTCCGGGATGGCCAATCTTTCTAAAGCTACTCCCAAACCATAGGAATGAGCGGGTAAAATAAAATAACTGCCATTTTTATCTTGATGAAGTTGAACTGGTTCGAGATTTTCTGGATTGAAGTTTTTCGGATCTACTACAGTGCCGGGAATGTGGCGAAAGACGCGAAACTCTACAGGAGATAGGCGAATATCGTAACCGAAACTACCCAAACCGTAGGAAATAACAGGTACATTTTCTATTCGACGAATTAACTTTGGTTCAAATGGCACAATCATTCCTTTTGCTGCCATTTCCCCAATCCAAATATCGTTTTTAATCATGGGAATAGTTGATAAATAAACAATTAACAATTAACAATTAACACTCTCCGAAAGCTTTTACGTATTATATAGCGCTTCGCTCGCCTTGCGTGTTGTTGCATGCTACATTTATTGTACAAAAGTGCTGCATCTGCTGCATCACCTTTGTACAAAGCTTGCATGGGCATTTTTCTTATCAACCTCTTAATTGTTCATTGTTTATTGTTCATTGTTCATTGTCAATGCCTCTGCCATTATTAGCAAAATCTGCCGCTGTTTTCTCGGATAATTCGTGGAGAGTCATGGCTTCCAGTAAATTTAAACTCACAGTAATATGATGGGCTCCTGCTTGTAAAGCTGCTGCTGCTTCTGTTGGGGACTTGAGGCTAGCTGCCAAAATCTTCGTTTGGCTCCCTTGTACGATGGCAGCCATTTCCCGAACTAAGGCCAAACCATCCCCTAACAGTCGAGTAGCTCGGTTGACATAGGCGATCGCGTATTTTGCTCCTGCTTCCTTGGCTACTGCAGCCTGAGCGGCACTGTAAATGGCGGTGACGGAGCAATTAATCTCTGCCGATAGGGCAGCAACCGCCTTGAAGCCAACGTTAGTAGCGGGGATTTTCAGTACTGTCTGCTGGCCAATAATCTCAAAGGCCCGCTTTCCTTCTGAGATCATGCCCTCAAAGTCGGAAGCCATTAGCTGGTAATAAAGCTCTCCGGGACTTATTTTTGCCAGTTGTTGCAGAGTTTTCTCTGGTGATAAGTTGCTTTTAGCGAGGAGAGTTGGGTTGGTGGTGATACCTTTAACCCATCCCAATCCTACTGCTATTTCTGCTTCGTTGACTGAGGCTGAATCTAAATAAATCATCTTTTCAATTAACAATGAGCAATTAACAATGAACAATTAATTCTTGATTTAGTTAATTCTATTGTAGGTTGGGTTGAGGTCACGAAACCCTTCGGCTACGCGGTCCCTGAGCGAAGTCGAAGGGCAGGGCAACGCCCAACAAGCCCAGGAAATTTGTGTTGGGTTAAGCGATAGCGAAATCCAACCTACTAACTCAATAAATCATATTTCTATATTATCTGAGTATTGCTTTTATTTCTCAAATGTTCTTTCTCTATGATTTGTCTTTGTTTTTAGTATCAAAGTTAAAGAAGCACAAATATAGCGTTAACCACCAAAGATAGGCTAATTTACCCTTATATGATTTGAATTTATCGTAACTGAATAAACCATGACAAATCTCATTTCTAAGATTAGCTCCCATTCGTTCAACTAGTAAACACTTTAGAGCAAAAATTATATTTTCAGGCAAAATCTCCTTTAAATCGGGTGAATCGAGAATTTTATTGAGAGTATAGTTATCCTGAATGCTATCAGAAGTGAGATTAGAGGCAATAAAGCCCTTTTGCTTAAGAATATGACGTAAGGAGTTTTCTAGCTGTGGAATTAATAGATGTGCTGCAATTATTAGATCTCCTTGTAATCCAGCTAATAAACCTCGTTTATAAAGATGTTGACGGTTTTCTGGAATAAATGAACTATTAACAACAAAAGATAAATCTTCTAACTGTACCCTATGGTCAAAATTAATTTGAGAGCAAGCAGGAATAATAAAATTTTGCCCCAACAAGTTTTGATAGAAGGTAGCAATGAACTGAATTTGGGTTCATAGTGGAAAGGAAAATACTGCTGCGATGAGAGCAGGGATAGCGATCGCTACCTGGAGTTGGCATGACTTGATCGGCTATCCCAAACTTTGCTGATGTGCTACCCAAAGTCAAAACTAAAGACAGCATCATTGAAGTCCATGTCTGAGAAGATGTTAGAAGGTAAATCTTCAAAACCAAAGACATTATTGCCTCGTGACTGCAAGTGCTTTACTCCATCAGGATTAGAACCAACGAAGGAGAAGTAAGCCACTTGGTCCTCAATAAAGTCAGCAGCATCGTTAAAGACACCATCGGTTTCAGCATCTTCGGCAGCGACGAAGCCATCAAAGCCAAGGCCGCCACCGTTGGCAATCACAAACGGTGCATACAAATTACCACCAGCTAGGATCGCATCGCCAAACTGCTCTACGGTTGTGTTGCGGGTCGGATCTCCCGATGAACCGGCTCGAATTGAGAAGTCGTCCACCCGATTGGTAATGGCAGCCCGGGCATAACCGTCGTCTCCTGGCTGAAGATCGGCTACCCCATCTCCATTAGTATCGATGCCGCCATTGATATCTGTAATTTGGTAGAAGCCCACCAAGTTATCGAAAACAGCATCCGTCCCTAAGGCCAACACATCATCTGCAAGATTAGTGTTCACGTTAGTCCCAACCCCAGCAGGGGTTGTATCGTAAACGAGCCGATTAACCAGGTTGTTAGCATCAATTTCAAAATCAATGTTAACTGGATTCTCACCGTTATCAGCGATCGTGATAGTGCCTGGAACTGAAGTCAATTCCAGATCTGTACCATCAGGATTGAACAAGTCTGCTGATGCGCCTCCTAAACCGCTCTCTACCTGTAAGGTAACTTCACTACCTGGGGCTGCAGTATCCAGGATTGGAAAATCGATCGTGACTAACTGCACAGGCAAAACAGTTAAATCCAGTCCTTCGAGTGCTTCTGTTAGCCCCGACAACAATACTCGGTTGTTTGGGATATCAATTGTCTCTGTGAGTCCTTGAGTAAAGCTATTGTTGAGGTCTACAACAGCATTGTCCAAGTCTAAGACATTTGGATCCAAACCTGTAATCTGCAAATCAAGCGATCGTAGTGCGGGGTCCTCGGTTGCAGTAATGTTTACGACAACCCTAACGGTTTCACCTGGATCCCCTGTCACAGAAACAACCTCAATTGTGGAATCGGGACCTACTGAGCTATTCAAATCATCGAGATCGATTGAAATTGGAGGAATAGCAGACAGGGGACGTTGGCGGCTAGCATCGAAAACATTAGTCACATCAAAGATATCAATGACTCCGTTTACGTTGGTGTCGCTGGTTAGGAGTGGATCAGTGAGGTCATAGGAATCAAAACCAGTGATCCGCTCGCGACTGAGATCGAAGACATTAGTTACATCAAAGATGTCTATGACTCCGTTTGCGTTGGTGTCACCAAAGAATGCCACCTTATGAACTGCAGAGCTACCCTCGATCGCGATCGGGTCATTGTGAGGGTTGATCGCTCCTGCGGTAACTTCCAGTTTTTGGCTATCGTTAAATGTAGCTGTTTCTGGAACCGTTGCTACTAACCTCACTAGGTCCACCGAACCAGCTTGCAAGGAAGTAGGACCAGAGAGGTCAGAAGTGACAAGACCCGTTTCATTACCATTTTGGTCTGTGGCGATGGTGAAATCTACAATTGCCCAACCTGCTGGCAGGCTCTCGCCTAGTAGTAAATCAGTGACACTGAGCAAGCTGGGATCGTACTCAAAACTAAGGTCGAGGTCCCTGATGCCCAAGCCGTCACTAATGGAAATTGGTAACCCGGCACCTGAAGCGCCAATATCAACTGACTGACCTGGCCCACGAGCAAAACTAGGGACGGAGATCGCCGTTGCGTCCATTGAGACATCGACAGTCCCCGATGGATCTTCATTTAAACTCTGAGCAGGGTCTGTTGCTGCAACCAAGTCATCGGTACTGTAGGTGATTTGGAAGTCACCACTCGCCTGTAGTGGATCCGTTGGAATGAAAATGACCTCATTGGTCTCGTCGTCAAAGACAATGGAACCACGAATTGGATTGCCGCTCGGATCTGTAACTATAATACTTGCCCCATCAAAATCATCGCTATCAGGGCCATCATATAGGCTTAACTCCTCCAGTTGTACTGCACTGTTCAGGGAGAGGCTAAAGGCTCCAAGGTCAGCTTGAGGTGAGTTGTTATTTTGTAAAGAAAAAGCCTCCAATCGTAGGGTATAGTCACCAGTATTTTGGGAGAAGCTTTGGAGTTCTTCGGGAGTCGGAGTAAAGCTCTGGTTGAGGACATCAAAGCTGTCTGCCCCGCCTTCAGGAACAACTACTAATAAGTAATCACCTATAGCCAGGGTTTCAATCAGGCGACTATCTGTATCAGATCGAGCAACTTCCTCTCCTGTGTTATCGAAGAGAAGAAGCGTTGCATTGGCTCCGAAGTCTCCAATCTGAGCAGCAAAATCTACCAAACTTAGATCGTAGGTGTCTAAGGACTGAACGCGGATGGGATATATATCAACGTCATCATCCCCAACTGTTACAGAAACGTCACTATCAGATGTCCCACTGCTTTCCGAGAGGAAAACTGGGCCAAAAGCATTACGAACTGCGGGTCGATCGCGCTGGGTGACATCATCGTCTGCAGCAGCATCAACGTCCTCCCCCAGGTTCCCCGTAATGAAGACAGGGTTGTTAGAGTCTAAGTTAAAGAAACTTACCCCCTCCGGCAAATCTAAAACACCCCCATCGTTAAACAGTTGAAAAACGTTCAGATCCAAATCCAAGCTGGAATCTGTACCTTCACTCAAAAAAGTTGGGAGACGGGCGCGAGGGTTGCCTCCGACCTCCGGCACCGATAAATCGACTTTCAGTATATAGTCACCTGTATCGCCACCTCCGCCACTTCCAGCAACGTTAGGATTAAAGTAAAAGTTACCATATCCAGTAACTGCGATAAAGTAATCCTGATTAGACTGAACATTAAATTGCAGGCTAGAGTCTAGGGTACCGGTTCCTGTCGAGTCTCCCGTTGAATCATCGTTAAAAGCTAGCTCGTTTCCTTGTGCATCGAAGAGGAAGACCATGGAATCAACAGGATTCGCGACGGGATTTTCCTCGAAAGCATCAATGTCAATATTCAGTATGCCTGCAGAATTCGTGGTGACTCGGTAGAAGTCAACGTCAGCTGGTCCCACCTCCGAACCCTGATCTTCCCCAATATTACCTTGCTGGGAGAAGGGAAGGGTAATGGAATCGGCTCCAGTATTGATTGCTCCATTTGTATCAACACCTGCAGAGGCTCCACCATAGGACACGATTAGGTCGTAGGAACTTCCTCCTGTGATGAATTGATCGGTTGAGTTGCGACCATCTAAATTATCAATATCGTACCCAGAATTGCCGAAACCGGAAACTCCAATAAAGTAAGTTTCTCCGGCAATAACTTCAGCGCTGATGAAGCTATCAAGGTCGTGGCCAACAGGCACACCAAAGTTGTCCTGGACAATTGAGTTCGAGTTTCCGTCTGTATCTTCCTCAACCAATTCACCTGAGAAATTCACAGCAAGATTGTCATCACTGGACTGAAGTTCAACCCCGTCCCCATCAAACAGCGCTAAAACAGTATCGGCATTAACTTGGTCATTCCCAAATTCTGGTCCGAAGGGGGTATCGATGTCTATGAGAAGAATGCCATCAGAAGAAGCCGTGAACTCGTATAAGTCAACATCTGCGTCAGAGACTTCGAGATCGCCATCTAAACCAATATCCCCTGAGAAACGAGTGGTTCCCCCTAACAGGAGGTTGACAGGATTGGCACCTCGCCTGATGCCATCAGGATCCAAATCAGAATCGTTAGGTTGGAACACAATGTCTAGGGTGGCAATACCGTTGCTACCTTCAATTCGTGAATCATCTAAAACGTTTGGATCGTAGAAGCTATTGTCGTAGCCACTGACCCCAAGATAGTATGTCCCGGGTGTTAATTCCTCTTCAATCCGGGAAAATAGCCCCTCACCACCATCGTCATTGACAGCTATTTCTTCTCCCTGAGCGTTAAATAACCGCAGAACCGTGTCGGGGATCCCCCCAAATTCGTTGCGAGCGTCAATGCGCCCATTGGAATCTGCGTCTCCAGGGATCGGCGTGGTAGGATCGCCATCGTCAATGGAAAAGTCGTTTGTCTCGAAGAGGACAATGCCTTCATTTTCCAGATGGAAACGTAGAAGGTCTACATCCGTAGAACCAACTGCCAACCTTGACACACCTGACTGATTATCACTGCCCAGAATAATGGAAATTGGAAAGCCGCTTGGCCCCTCTGGGTTCCCATCTCCATCTGCATCCACAAGTTCTAAATTGCCCAAGTCCAAGGCAGTGTCAATGGTTCCATTGGGATCTCCACTAACAACATTACCACCTTCAAATTGGAACTGGAGCGAATAAGAGCCAGTACTCCCTGAGATCCCACTACCAGATGAGAAAGGGCTGTAGTTGAAATTAGAAAAACCACTCACTCCGACGTAGTACGTCCCTTCCACCAGACTTGCTTCAATAGAGGAGAAGGTACCAGAACCACCATCATCATCAACTGCTAGTTCTTGCCCATTCCCATCGAATAATCGCAGAATCGTATCGACTGAATCGAATTCGCTACCCTCATCAGTTTGGATTGTTACTAAACCACCACCAGCAGGAACATCAAAGCTAAAGATGTCTACATCGTTATCACCTGAATTTCCACCGAAGTCCGAGCCAATGGTTCCGGGAGTGACAGTAGTTAGAACATTTAAGTCACCGAGCTGGAAGCCAAGATCTTCCTCAAGGGATACGGCTGTTGCTATAGTCCCGTTGACATCTCCTGGAAGAAAGCTAATTTCTAACCCGTAGTCCCCCGTGGAACCTGCATTACGACTCCCATCGTTCAACGTTGTCGGGTCGTAATCAATGTTGGGGTAGCCACTGACTCCCAGGTAGTAAGTGCCCGACAACAAATCCACAGAGATCTGGGATAGTAAACCATCAAAATCATCGTTAAAAGCGATCTCCTCTCCAGCAGCATCAAAGAGACGCACAATTGTATCAATATCGCTGCCGGTCGTCAACGCGACTAAACTTCCTGAAGTTCCCACCTCAAAACGGAAAAGATCCACATCCGTGTCACCTACGGTTGCAGAACCATCTACCCCTAGATTACCTAAATCAACAAACAGTCCCTCAGAATCAAAGGTAACCGCAAGGGCACCGCCTAAAGTACCAGTTGGATCCTCGGGATCCGGATCTCCAGGATCGATGGGGTCTACGGGGTTATCTGGCAGATTGCCAGTTAAACGCCGTTCTACTTCTTGAACCGCTGCATGAATATTGAGCCGGGGGTAGTCTAGGTTGGTTGGAGTAACATTGGTGTGCTCATCATCCCCATCAAAAACTGTGTCAGCAGTGGCTAGCAGAATTTCTCTAACTTCATCTGGAGACAAGAGACTACCGCCAAATGTTAAAGCAGCATCCTGTAGTAAGGCCACAGCTCCAGCTACTACAGGTGAGGCTTGGCTGGTTCCTGCCTGGCCTTGGACACCACCACCAGGGAAAGTACTTTCGATAATTGCCCCTGGGGCTAGAATAAACTTGTCAAAGTCTAGGCGCTGGCTGAAACTTGTAACCTGATCGGAGCCAGTAGTTAAATCAATTGAGCCACTGCCCCATTGAATTTCAGAATTGACCCCATCTTGCCAAACTGCACCCACTGCTAAGGTACTGGAAATAGCAGGTGTACTGACATTTTGTTGGTTGTTATTGTTATGGTTGGCGACATAGCTATTTCCTGCTGCCGAAACGACTGTAACACCGGCATTTTCCAGGTCTGAGATCAGATCTGCCCAAACCTGAAATTGAGTCCCAGTAACCTGGTTTGGATCCGTAAGAAATGCCGTTGGTACCCCTAAAGACATGTTTACGGCAACAATATTTCGTTCGCTACGGTTATCCAAAACCCATTGCAGTGCTTGCTGGAGTTCGCTGCCAGTGCCTCCTAGCACTCGTAAACCGATTAAATTAGCTTCAGGAGCAACTCCAATATCTGGATTTTCTGAGCCAATAATTCCCGCAACATGGGTACCATGGCCGTTCGGATCCCCAGTATTGGCGATGTTATCAATGAATTGACCACCACCATCTACAAAATCCACATAGCCTGCAAAGCTGTCATCCAGAAATGGATGATTGGCAGCAAAACCAGTATCCAAGACTGCAACTGTGATTCGCTCGCCATCGTTAGTTGTAAATTGCCCATCAATCTCGCGGTAACGAGGATCGTTTCGTAAATCAGTTAGGCCAATGAGGTCAAAAGCTGGGTTAGTCATTTATTATGATCTCCATTTCTTTTCAACACCTGGTACAACATCGATATCCTCGGGGTGTGGTCAAAACCCGTTGGTGAAACAGGATCCCCCCCAGCCCCCCTTCAAAAGGGGGGAGCCGGGGCCCCCCTTCAAAAGGGGGGATCAAGGGGGGATAGGGGAGGGGGTTACCGCAACATCAGCAACTACTTTTGACCGCACCCATATCCTCGTTCTCAGAGCGAACAATTCTAGAAACTTATTTTAATATATAGCAAGGAACGGGATAGTTAGCCGAAGTTTTTAATTTCTTTAAAAAAAGTAATATTTTTGGTTGCAATACTCCTAATCAGGGAGTGATCTCGCAGAGCGGTGCGCTAATAAAACAAAATCTTATTTATCCAATGTATACAGCTTGTTATATCAAATCTGAAAATGGTTGCTACAGATACATTAGTGAATGGTTTCAGCCCAGAAACCGGGTTTCTCCTATTATTTTAAGGATTAATGCTAAAATTTTGGAAAGAAACCCGGTTTCTCAACCCACGGGATCACCTCAATCTAGACTGCAAGTTATTTCTCTTTCTAGGAGCGATACTCTGGTATTCAATGATGTTACAAAACGGTTTTTGGCTTATCTTTAACAAGCCTAACCTTCTTGAAATCCTCTATAGGATATTCTATTTTTTAGAGAGCGAAATAACAGGGATAGGAGCTCTATCCACTGATACCGATGGAAGTCTTCTACTTTCAATGGGACAGATTGAAACTTTGAGGTATCTTGGTTTGTCATTTATCCCTCGCACTTGAAAATAATTGTTCTAAGTAATATTATAAGGTTCTCTAAAAATAGATGAATTAATAAAGCTGGGTTTTTCATCCCATCGCAGCAGAAAATTCTGAACCTAATCTATACTTAGTTTAAATCCAATCACCCTTATAAAACCCCAGTCTTATGAGCGATACTGTTCTCCACATCCGCAACCTCCAAGTCCAATTCCTCACGGAACACAACCCAGTGATGGCCGTAGACAACATTAGCCTACAACTGCAACGAGGACAAACTTTGGGCATTGTGGGGGAGTCTGGTTCAGGGAAATCCGTCACCTCCCTAGCCATTATGGGATTGGTTCCCAACCCCGGTAGAATTAGCGGGGGAGAAATTTGGTTTCGCCCTACAGAAAATAGCGAACCAGTGAACCTCTTAGCCATCGACGAAGAACAAAGACGCAGCTATCGTGGGGGCCAAATCGGGATGATTTTTCAAGAACCCATGAGTTCCCTCAACCCAGTCTATAATATCGGCTTCCAGATAACGGAAGCTATTCTGCTGCATCAAAATATTTCTCCAGCGGAAGCAAGACGACAGGCGATCGCCACTCTTCAAGAAGTCCAACTTCTGCCTTCAGACGAAGATTTACGGCAGCAATATCTAGAAGAAACAAAAATAGAACTGACGGAACAACGGGAACAAGAAATTAATAGTTATCTTAACGACAGAAAGCGAGCGATGCTCAAGCGTTATCCCCATGAACTCTCTGGGGGTCAACTGCAACGAGTAATGATTGCCATGGCCATTTCTTCTAATCCTACCTTATTAATTGCTGATGAACCTACTACTGCTTTGGATGTTACTGTCCAGGCTACTATTTTGGACTTGTTGCGACAATTATGTCGTACTCGCCAAATGTCGCTGATTTTCATTACCCACGATTTGGGAGTAATTGGGGAATTGGTAGATACAGTGGCAGTAATGTATCGGGGTAAAATAGTTGAATCTGGTAAAATTACAGCAATATTTACTCAACCTAAACATCCCTATTCTAAAGGACTGTTAGCCTGTCGTCCCCGTTTGGATTTGGTTTGGAAATATTTGCCCACAGTGGCAGATTTTATGACGGTAAACCGAGACGAACAGGGAGAATTAATTATCGAGGAAAAAGCAGAATCCATTGACAGGGAAACTATTGCCTCGGAAGAAAGAGAAAACCGTTTATCTCAGTTATTGGCGGATAAACCTTTACTCTCCATCCAGAAACTAACCGTAGGCTTTCCTATTCGTGGCATGTTTGGCGGGACTAAACGCTATTTCATGGCGGTTAATAATATTTCTTTCGACTTATATCCGGGGGAAACTTTGGGTTTAGTGGGAGAGTCTGGTTGCGGCAAGTCAACCCTGGCT
Source organism: Prochloron didemni P4-Papua_New_Guinea (assembly GCA_000252485.1). Classification (GTDB taxonomy): domain Bacteria; phylum Cyanobacteriota; class Cyanobacteriia; order Cyanobacteriales; family Prochloraceae; genus Prochloron; species Prochloron didemni. The sequence goes on from JH610665.1 coordinate 23,926, forward strand.
CGCACTATTTTGCGCTTAATTCCTACTATGGAAGGAGAGATTTGGTTTAAAGGAGAAAATCTGGCTAATTTACCTCTCCGGGATAAAAGATTGCGAGGTTTGCGGCGAGAAATGCAAATCGTATTTCAAAATCCTTATAATTCTCTCAATCCTCGCATGACTGTGGGTAAAGCCATTATGGAGCCAATGATAATTCATAAACTGGGTGGGAACAATCGCAAACGTCGAGAAAGGGTGGCTTATCTGTTAGAAAGAGTAGGTTTAAATCCAGATTTCTTTAATCGCTATCCCCACGAATTTTCCGGGGGACAAAGACAAAGAATTTGTATCGCCAGAGCCTTAGCTCTCAATCCTGAGTTTATTATTTGTGATGAATCAGTATCGGCATTAGATGTTTCCGTACAGGCCCAAGTACTCAATTTGTTGAAAGAATTACAAGCTGAATTTGGTTTGACTTATATTTTTATTTCCCATGACTTGAGTGTAGTCAAATTTATGAGCGATCGCATTATTGTGATGAATAAAGGGAAAATAGAAGAAATTGGTGCTGCAGAGCAAATTTATCGCCAACCTCAACAAGAATATACCCGGCAATTAATCTCTTCTATTCCCACTGGGGGATTTGAGAGTTTTTAGGAGGATTGGGAACAAATATAGCGCTACGGGCAATTCAAAATTCAAAATTCAAAATTCAAAATTCATAAAGACGGCTATGACTAGGTTTCAGGCTTTATTAATGTCCTAACCTAAATGGGTAGTGCTATATCTTGAACAATTCATGATATTTGTTGATTTTTATGAACGAGAATCTCTTGTCTAACTTAGAACTTGGTATAACTTAGTCAGGGCAAGGCGATGTTCTGCCCTCACCCGATGTCCGAAAAGTTGATATTTTCTTTTTAGCCAGAGGGTATATTGTAAGAAGTCCTGAAAACAAGAAAGACATTGGGAAAATGTCAGAACCTATTTCTATATTTCTTCTATTTGAGCCTTCAGTTCTTCTGGGGGGCGATGAGCAGCAATGGGAACAGTACAGTGAAGTGGGGACTTGTTACCTACCGCAAGTCACTATGGAGGAAATGGAATACCTCTGCGATCGCCCTGAAGATCCGGAACAAGAAAGCACAGCCTGGGAATTTTGTCGCTTCATGAAAGAGAGCGATTGGCAAACAACCAACATCAGAAGAGTCCATCCCTTCCTCAATCCCCTTGCTGATGAAAACCTCAGCCAAGCTGCACGATTCCAACAAGATTTTGCTGAATTGGCTTATGGATTGGCATGGGAAAATTCAGACGTGTTAGTAGTGCTAGTATCCAACAATCGCAATTTAACCACTAAAATAGAAGCATTGGCAATTAAGAATATTACTACTATTTCTACAGCTAATCTCCGTCAATGGGTCAGCAAAAAGCAAACTCCCATAAACGTTCGCTTGCTCATGGACAAACAAGTCAAGGCCAATAAACCAGAGATTAAACACCCCACTGCTTCCACTGAACAGATCCATTTATTCAGCAAATCTTCTCGTCTATCTTCTAAACCAACCCGTTCGTCTAGCAAACCTTCCCGTCCATCTTCTAAACCAACCCATTCATCTAGCAAATCTTCTCGTCTATCTTCTAAAGTCTTCTCACGTTCAGAACGTCCACTAAATATTCCTCCTAGCCATTTTCCCGAGCGAAAAAAAACCAATATTATCGAATTATTAATCCCAAGTATAAGTGCTATTGTAGCCTTTGCTATTGCAGGATTCCTTATGTGGTATCTTCTCCAGCCTGACAGCTTGAATGAATTTTTGGAAGAGCAGGGCTTGCCAACCATTAAGAACGATGAATCAACTACTACTAATTGAGAATATTTATCAATATTTCAGAAGAATGATTTGCCTGATTCCAATTCTCATGCAAAATGAGCATAAAGCTGAGATTTTAGTAATCTAGAATACAAAAAAGGGTTTTTGTTTGGCTAAAATATTTCCAAAGCTAGTTATATACTAGGTGTGAGGAAAAAAGATGAATAAATCTAAAATCAGTAATCTTGCTTGGCTAACTTGCTGGGCAATGTTGGGCGGAGTGCTTTTACAAACTCCTAAAGCGATAGCAGCAGAGAACCCAGAGTTAAACCAGGGGAACTCCAATCCCGCCTCGGAGCCCACCTTAGTGGCTCAGGCATTGGGTCAACCCACTGTATTTCTAGATGGTTATACAGAAGAGCCTTTCGGTCAAGTAAATAGCGTTTCCCAATTGCGAGATGTTGCGCCGGGACATTGGGCCTACGAAGCACTCCAGAAATTAATCGAACGCTACCGTTGTATTCGTGGTTATGAAGACGGGACCTATCGGGGTAACAACCCTGTCACCCGCTACGAATTTGCCGTTACATTAAGTGATTGTATCCAAAGTATTGAGCGACTCATTGCTGCTAGGGAAAGCACTAGCCCTAGCACTCCTCGTCCTTCAGTTACAAGTGCAGACTACAGCCGCATTACACGGTTGGTAGAAGAATTTGGCGCAGAATTAGCAATTATTAGCGCTCGGGTAGATGACGCGGAAGGACGAGTTGACTTTCTGGAAGACCATCAGTTTTCCACTACTACTAAGCTAGTGGGTGAAGTAGCTTTTGTTCTGGCCAACGCATTTGGAGATGAAGTAGACGCACAAGCAAACTTCTCTGATAAGGTTCGCCTCACCTTCGCTACCAGTTTTACAGGCAAAGATAAGTTATATACTCGTTTAACTGCGGGTAATACCACTGCCTCTTTTAGTACAGAATTAGGTACGAACCAAGGAAGGTTTGCCCACGATACGGGCTCTGGTGACAACAATATTGTTCTAGATCGCCTCCATTATGTCTTCCCTGTAGGAGATAAGTTGAAAGTAGTTGCTATGGCTGGCTTGGGAGCCCATCACTTCTATGCCGACACTTTCAACGCTGGACTGGAAGCAGGTGGTGGTGCTAATAACGCCCTCTCCAGGTTTGCAGAGCGCAATCCAATTTATCGCTTGGGTATCGGTCGTTTGACTAGTGGTGTTGGCATCCGCTACAAACTAGCTAAGAAGGTAGAATTGTCAGCAGGTTATCTCGCTCCCAATGGTAGTAATCCTGGAGACGAAGAAGGTTTATTTAACGGCAACTATTCTGCATTGGGGCAATTAGTATTTAAGCCTTCTAGCAATTTCAAATTTGGCTTAACCTATGCTCGCGGTTATAACGTTTCTAACGGTGCTTTTGCTTTTGGTGGTACGGGAACCGGTTTAGGTAACTTGAATGGGATTGGATTCACTACACCAGTTACCAGCAATAGCTATGGTATAGAGGCTCAATATGATGTTAGCCCGAAATTCAGCGTTCGAGCTTGGGGTGGTTATACCGATGCTTCATTTGTGGATGTAGACGGAGATGCTGACATCTGGAACTACGCTCTAGTTCTAGCTTTCCCAGACTTGGGTAAAGAAGGAAACTTGGGTGCTATAGTATTTGGTGCCGAACCTTATTTAGCTGGGTTGGATCTTCCTGATGCAGTTGATGCTGTTAATTTTAGCAACGAAACTCCACTACATATAGAAGCTTTCTACCGGTATCAAATTACCGATAATATCTCCCTGACTCCTGGATTGATTTGGCTATCATCCATTAATCAAACGGATAAAAGCGAAGAAAGTGCTGTTATTGGTGCTATTCGTACTACCTTCAAGTTCTAATTCTCTCCGTAGGGTGGGCATCGCCCACCTATAGCAATGAACAATGAACAATTAACAATGAACAATGAACAATGAACAATTAACAATTAACAATTAACAATTAACAATTAAGAGTTTTATTAGACTTGAGAATATAATCATTTATTATAATGTAGATAATTTTAATTTTTTATTCCATGAGCAATGAGTTTCGAGAATTATTGAAAAAAATAGGCAGCGGAACCCACACGGGGAAAGACTTGACTCGGGCTGAAGCAGCAACAGCGACGGAAATGATGCTGTTGCAAGAAGCAACGCCAGCTCAAATTGGCGCATTTGCCATCGCCCACCGCATCAAAAGACCTACTGCAGCAGAATTAGCGGGAATGCTGGATGCTTATGATCGCCTTTTTCCCCAACTAGAAACTAACAATCTCCCTTTTTCTTACCCAGTAGTAGTTTTTGGTAATCCCTATGACGGACGCGATCGCACTGCTCCCGTCACTCCCATTACTGCCCTGATTTTAGCAGCGGCAGGGGTTCCTACGGTGATGCACGGGGGCGACACCATGCCTACTAAATACGGTATTCCCTCCATGGAAATTTGGCAAGGATTGGGCATTGATTTTACTTCCTTATCCCTGTCACAAATGCAACAATTGCTAGGAAAAACGGCCATAGGATTTTATTATACTCCCTACCATTTTTCCCAGTTTAAAGACTTAGTTGGTTACCGCGACCAAATTGGCAAGCGTCCTCCTTTTGCCACTGTAGAATTAATTTGGTCTCCCTGTAGAGAAAACTTTCATCTCATCTCTGGTTTCGTTCATCCCCCTACAGAAGACCGTTGTCGAGAAACTTTTGCCTTGCGCGGTACCAAGAATTATACCACCATTAAAGGTTTAGAAGGTAGTTGCGACCTTCCCCGCAGTCGCACTGGAATAATAGGTATAGGGAAAAGTTCTGGGAAAGGGGATTTTGAACGGTTATTACTTCATCCTCGGGACTACGGTTTGGAAGGGAAAGATCCCGTTTTGGAATCTAGGGATAAACTCATAGGACAAATGCAAGAAGTTATAGCCGGAAAATCTTCTGAACTAACTACCTCAGCTATTTATAATGGGGGCTTTTATCTTTGGCGCTTTGGTGTTTGCGGGGATTTAAAAGCTAGTTTTACTCGAGCAGAAGAAATGTTAACAGAAGGTAAAGTAGGAGAGAAGTTGGAAGAAGTTGCTCAAGCAATTTCAAGTTTCTCAAGCAAGAGCTAATATCAGTTTCTATCCCCCTAAATCCCCCTTGCCAAAGGGGGACTTTCAGAAAGGGGGACTTTCAGAATAAAGCATCATTGTTAATTGTTCATTGTTCATTGTTCATTGCTCATTGTTAAGCCCAGACCACCAAGACATATCCTATATATATAATATAGGTAGCAACAAAAAAGCCAATGGTAACTTTAGCTTTGATGGAAGCGAACCTTCGTAATAAAATAAAACAGCTGATAATCACGGCGATCGCCTCTAAAGGAAAGACAATATTGCCGTAGTGGTTTGGGTCCCAATAAGAAACAGGACTTTCAAAACGCCAATTCCAAACAGGAAAAAAGTGACGATGACCGTCATCGTGGTGCAAGGGTAAATCTTCCAGAGCATGTAATGCCATACTAGCAAATAAAGCAACCAATCCCATGGCATTACGATAATAACTGATAATCCCTCCTATAATAATTAGAGGTAAAGAATTAAATAGATCGAAAAATGCTTGCCAACTAGGGTAAAAATAAGACTCGCCCCAAATAAATCTTTCTGACATACCTCGGACAAATTTCTCCCAGAAATAAAAGAGAAACATTGGTAAATCTGGCAGTACCGCACCTAATAGAATAAGCAGATTATTTTCTGGCTTCTTTTTCCGTCCCAATATCAGGAGATTAAAAACTGCGTGTGCAGGAGTATTCATTTGTTTGTTGTTGGTTTATTTGTTGTTGGTTTATTTGTTGTTGGTTTATTTGTTATTGGTTTATTTGTTGTTGGTTTATTTGTTGTTGGTTTAATTATTAATTGTTAATTGTTAATTGTTCATTGTTAATTGTTCATTGTTCATTGATTCAAAGCCAAGTAGAGACAGATCGCAGGACTTCCGGTATAGTAATTTCTTCAGGAAATTCCAAACTAGTTTCGGAATATTTCAAATAGCCAGATTCACTAAAAGCAAGGAGCATTCTGGCTAAAGCCACCCAAACATCGCTATCAAATTCCCAATCCCCACCTCTAGGTGCATAGCAAGAAATAGACTTCAATGCCCAAAAAAAAGCTATTACGTACTATAGAACCACCTTTCTTAAAAGGTGGTACATCTTCTTTATGAATGCTGAGAATGGGTGTGGTCAAAAGTAGTTGTTTGAGGTTGAATATGTAGAAAGTTAATTGTGGGGTAGCCCCCCTTCGGCGACCCTCTGGGCAAGTCTGGGCTGCCTATCTTTTAGAGTAAGCCGCGACTATTGAGTAGTATTGTAGGTTGGGTTGAGGCAACGAAACCCAACAGACCAGGTAAAATAAATTCATTGTTGTTTGAACCGCAGATGAAT
>JH610666.1 GCA_000252485.1 Prochloron didemni P4-Papua_New_Guinea
ATAACCCTAAAGAATGAGCATTTTCTCCATAAGCTCGCCAAGCCAAATCTAATAAAGCATTAAAAATAGCTACAGCTACTACGGGACTACCTTTAGGCCCATCAATACAAATGTTGGGAATCATGGAGTCTTGCAATCTTTCCTTGGCCACATTTGCTTCCACAAATCCAGAAGGAGCGCCGATGGCCATGGCAGGTTCAATTTCTTTTAATTCGATTAATTCTACCAAAGCAGTAAGAGCAGTGTGGTCTTTGCCAATCACGAAAATTGCTTCTGGGTAGCGTCTGGCTAAGGTTTTAATTTCCCAAGCTGCTGTAGTGCGATCCTTTGGCGGTCTTGTCTGGGTTGTAGTGGCACAATAAAGGGCATTAGCAAAGGTCATTTGCAGGTGAGGGAGGATACCTGCTTGCACCATCAGGTCGTCTACTACTATAGTAGTGCGAGCTGCTAGGGCTGCAGCTCCTACTAAGAGTGATCGCTCGGAAAAACGGATCAAAGACTTATATTCAACGTCAGCTGTGTCAAAAATTACTCTTCGGGTAATTTCATATTCTGCAGGAGAAAATTTGTGAGAGCCAATTTTCCTATCTATCTCAGCTAAACTTTGAATATCCGTTAAATTCCATTCCATTCAGTTTTTTCTGCCCATTGCTTTTGCTTCTTTGTAATTGTCCCACAATATTCTCTCAATTAGCTGAACTGGAAGATTGATTGAAATAGGGAGACAAATATGCTACCAAAGTACCCAGAGCGAAGGCGATGATATTGCGAAACAGAGGCAAAAAATCTGATGTTCGACTAATAACAGGTCCTAACCCGAAGGCTATAAATAAAATTCCCCAGAGAGGAGACATAATCAAAGCCCATTGCCAGGAAATAACTTGGTTTTCTTGTTCTTTGCGAGGAATAGCGGCCAGTCCTAGAATCACACCCCCAAGTACAGAAGTAATCAGAGTGAGAATCCACTGTTCTCTGGGCAATCCAGGAACTACCCGACAACCTCCCTTCAGCAGGCAACCTTGCACTATTTCTAAAGAGCGGGAGATGGAGCTATTTTCCCCATTTTCCCGGATAAAATACATATTGCCGAAGCGAGTTTGCAACTCTACCCAAAAAGTTCTTGATAAAAGTGGATATACGTCTCTTCCTACATTAAATGCCAGTAAATTACCACCCCTGGCATCCGCAACTAACAGGACGCTGCGGTCGTCTAAACCCCAATAACCTTTCACTGCTCGACCGGGAGTGCGATCGTATTGAGTGAGTACTCGCAACTTCCAGCCTGTATCTTCCTCGAAGCCTTCTATTTCTTGAATCAAGTTCTCTTCTTGGATATCGGGAAGGAAATCAGCCAGATCGATGATTGGGGTTTGGATGTCTGGTAATAACTCGGGATTGTCAAAAGCCAAAGCTGCTGGGGGAGCAAACCAAGGTACTAAAGCGATAGAAAAGGCGGCTAAGGCGGACAGGAGTCGTTGCTGAAAACGATTCTGCATGGTAACTCGAACTAAAAACTTCAATGTTTACTAATAAGGATTATTAAAAAATCTTTACACTTATTTACTTGATTTTACGATACTTCACGGTAAATAGCTAGGATTCCTCGGATTTTTGGGAGTTAAAACCGGGCAAGGCTTGATTGTTGCTACCAGAACGTTTCCAAGTTTGCCAAGCTGCTTTGAATCCAGCGATCGCGCTTTTCGCCCCAACTCGAACGTTGCTTACCTGTTGTCTGGCAGTACGAACGGAGCGATCAACTTCTTCCATAGTAACGGAGGCACTCTTCACTCCCTCATTCAGCTCCTCAGTCAGTTCAGTAATTTCTATCCCTGTGAGACGAATCGCCTTAAGAGTGGGAGGAAACTCCTGCTGAAGAGTATCGAACAATTTTTCCGCACTGCGAGCCGCTCGCGCCAGTTCTTGTAAAGCAGGCAAAGCAGCAATGAGAACCGCAGTCAAGCTTACCGACACCAGCAGAATTGATAGTCCTAGCCAAAATAAAGGATCGATATCCCCTGCCATATCTTTTATTAATCGATGATTTTAATTAGAATTAGAACTGGAACTTCTCTGAGATGGATTCATTTCCCTTTTAGCTTCCAACTGGCTAGCTTCAATTCCTGCCGCGATCGCCTCTTTCAGTCTTGTTAAAGTATTGTGCCAGTTGCTCCGAGCCGATTTTGACAAACGACCTGCTTGGAACTGAACGCTGGTGGATAAATCTGCCCCTAACTCCGGTATTGCCTGAGCAGATTTTTTCAGAACTTGTCGCATTTCTCCACCGGAACGAGGGGCGATCAAAACGCCAATTACAGTTCCTACAGTGCTTCCTAGCAACATTCCCCCGACAAAGACTCCTGCTTTATTGCTGTTGGTTTTGGACATTTTGGTTATTGGTTGTTGGTTGTTGGTTGTTGGTTGTTGGTAATTAATCATATACTTTCCCCTTATACTTATCAGCCCTTAACCCCTCTAAATTGTCCTTGCCAAATTTTCATTCCCAGATTAAGAAGAGTTAAAATTTGCTGGCCTCTTTGTAGTTGCACAGTCAGAAGACCGTACCGTTCTCTCAGACTGCAGGATCCTCTTTCTAGTTTGAGAATCACTTCAGGAGCCACCAGCAGAACCTTGTGAGTGCTGCGCTCCAGATTAGTTAAACAGTCTGCTATATTTGCCAGCTTACAACCCAGTTGCCAAATGCGCCAAGCAATAAATAAATTGACTAAGGTTATCAAAAAATTGACAATAACTACAAATTGAATCATTCTTTTAAATATTGTTAATTGTTAATTGTTAATTGCTCATTGTTATAGATGATATCCTCAAGCCAAAAGTCTGGAAGAAAACTTTTGTGTCTCAGTAACGGTCATGGAGAAGATGCGATCGCCGTGCGGATTTTAGAAGAATTACAGCGACAGCCCCATGCACCAGAATTGGCCGCTTTACCCATAGTGGGGGAAGGACGGGCCTATACTCATTTGAACATCCCCATCATTGGAACAGTAGAGCCAATGCCTTCTGGCGGCTTTATTTATATGGATGGACGGCAGCTATGGCGGGATTTGAAATCCGGTTTAATAGGGCTGACTCTAACTCAATTGCAGGCAGTCCGTCAATGGAGCCAGGGAGAGAAAGGGGTGATTCTCGCGGTGGGAGATATTGTCCCCTTATTATTTGCTTGGGCTTCCGGTGCCGATTATGCTTTTGTGGGTACGGCCAAATCGGAATATTATTTGCGAGATGAAGCTGGATGGTTGCCCACCACTTCTAAGTTAGAAAAGGCTTTAGGTTCAGTTTATCTTCCTTGGGAACGTTGGTTGATGAGTCAAAAACGCTGTAAAGCTGTTTTCCCTCGAGATAAGTTGACTGCGGAAATATTACAACAACAAGGAATTTCTGCTTTCGATTTAGGCAATCCCATGATGGATGATTTGACAGGAAATGGCAAGATAAATGAGGCATTGAAGCAATTAGAGCAATGGACTGGACTGAAGATTTTGCTTCTACCGGGATCTAGAAGGCCAGAAGCAGAGTATAACTGGCAAAAAATAGTTAAAGCCACAAAAGGGGTAATTGCTGCAAAAGAGCAAGTTTTATTCCTGGGGGCGATCGCCCCTGGTTTGAGTCTGGAACCTTTTATCCACCATCTGGAAGCAGAAGGTTGGCAGTTACAACAGGAGAACGTAGCATCCCTATCAATCGAAGATGTTGATGCTGCAGTCTTGAGACAGAAGAATGCTATTGTGGTTTTGACTCAAACTGCATATCAAGACTGCCTACAGGCTGCTGACTTGGCTATTGCCATGGCTGGTACTGCCACCGAGCAGTTTGTGGGTTTGGGAAAAGTGGCGATCGCCATTCCCGGCAACGGACCTCAATTTACTCCTGCATTTGCCGAAGCCCAAACTCGTCTTTTGGGACCTTCTGTGATTTTAGCGAAGCACCCAGATGAAGTGGCTGATAGGATTAAATCTATCTTAGAAAATCAGCAACAAAGAGAGTTAATTGCTAGTAACGGAAGGCGAAGGATGGGTTCTCCAGGGGCTGCTGCTCGAATCGCTAATTGTTTAAGCACTCATATAGCAGTTGACAGTTGATAGTGGGGTATTAAACGATGATTGATTAACCACAGATAAACACAGATGAACGCAGATGGTTCGGGATGATTAGTGGTAAGAGATGAATAGTTATAGCTTGTACAGGACTTACGCAGCAACCCTCTTAGTGTGGTGTCGTCGTAATACCCTACAATTATATAATAAACTATCCACTATCCACTCGACCGAATCTGAAAATCGACAACAAGCTAAAACCTAAGAGGGATAAGGCGAGTATAGTTTCTGCCATTTTTTGCGGAGACATTCGCCACGAATTAAATTTTGAATTTTGAATTGTTAATTTTGAATTCGACCGAAGGAGCTATCCACTATCCACTATGGCAGTATATCAAGACCGGGAAGCATTTATTCCCTATAGTCGTCAAAATCTCATCCAACTTTGTCTTCAAGACAGCAATTTCAGCCCCTCACAGAGACAAAAGTTTCGCGATTTTTGCGAACTACTGGCCGCTTATTATCATTTTCAATTACATAATACTCTAGAAAGACTAAAAGAGAATTATACTCCCTTTAATCCAGATCTAGAGCTGAAATCTACTGTCCAGCTATCTTCCGAGGAACAACAACAGCAAGAAAAACAACTAGTAGTTGATTTCCAAAAACTTTTGGAGCAAGGTAATTACTTTTCTCTCTCCGGTAATAACTTAAAAGCTGCTTTTGAAGAAAAATCTTTAATTGAACTCAAAACCCAGGTTAACCTAGAAGATTTTGAGGAATTCGTTTGCTATTGTCGCGGAAATATGGAGCAAACAATTGAACGTAAACAATTCTTTTTCTGGAAAAAAAAGGTAAAAGTAGATTTGTTCCAGCGAGTTGCTTTATTGATTAAGTTCAAAGATGAATCTTATTTTGCCGCGAAAAATCTAAAAATCGATAAATTAAACTTTATTCCAGGCAAAATCTACATCTATCTTTATAAACTCATCCCGAAATTAGATTTAGAATTATTATTTCCTAACGTAAAAATTAGCATGACCGTCAAAGATAGGTTGCTTTTCGGCATTCCTGCCATTGGGGCAGCCATTCCCATGTTGCTGAAAATTGCGCCCGAAATCCTCTTGATTCTAGCAGTAATTTTATATGTTAGTGGTATATTTACCCCAGAAGGTTTGGACGTACAGCAAGAGCAAATAGACAAAATAGTGCCTGTTTTGGTGGCAGTCCTAACCATAATAATTACCATGGGAGGATTTGCTTTAAGCAGGTATAGTAATTACAAAAAGAAGCAAATTAAATTTCAAAAAGAAGTGACAGAAAAATTGTTTTATTGTAATTTAGCCAATAATGCAGGAGTTTTCCAATCTTTAATAGATGCAGCGGAAGAAGAAGAATGCAAAGAGATTATCTTGGTTTATTATCATTTATTAACCAGCAACCAATTGCTCACACCAGAACAGTTGGATAATCGGATTGAAACCTGGATGGAGGAGCGATTTGGCACGAAAATAGACTTCGATATTGACGGTCCCTTGAATAACTTGCAAGCAATTAGAGGTAAAATAATTAAAGATGGGGAAGATGAGGATAATTGGCCAGAATTCCCCTTGTTGAGTTACGATGAAGGAGGCAATTGTCATGTATTATCTCTCGATGACGCTAAAAGAGCCATAGATTATGTTTGGGATTGTGCTTTTGTCTACTCGTAGTTAATCTAGTTAATCCAAAAATTGAAGTCCACTGAAGTCAACTTTTTATCATGAAGCAAAAAGAAGCATTTATTCCTTGCAGTCGCAGAGAATTAATTAATCTTTGTCTTAAAGAGGGAAAGCTAGATAATAGGGATGGTGTCAAATTTCGGGATTTCTGCACCATCCTAGCAGCTTATTACCATTTTAAGTTCCACCAACCTCTGGAGGGATTGAAGTGTTCCTACGCTCCTTTTGACCCAGATACTCATGTCAAGAGTAACATGCCATCCGGCGATCGCCCAAGGATGGAACTTCAATTAGTTGCTGGTGTTCAACATCTTTTAGAACAATCTAATTACGTTGCTATATCTAAACCCAGCTTGAAAAAAGCTTTGCAGGAAAAATCCTTGTTAGATCTAGATACGGAAGTAGATTTAAATGATTTCCAGCAAGTTATTTGTTATTCCCGGGGAGAGATAGAGCAAGTTACTTCCCGGAAAAAATTCTTTTTCTGGAAAGAACAACAAACAATCGAGTTATTTGCACGAGTAGCGTTATTGATAAAATTCAAAAATACTGCTGATTTAGCCAAGCGTAAGGTCAATGGAGATAAGAATAAGTTAGAGCCAAATAAAATTTATCTTTATCTTTATAAGAATTTACCCAAATTCGATTTAGAGTTTATTTTCCCCAACGTTAAAATCAAGATGACCAAAAAAGACCTGATTCTTTTCAGCGTTCCGGCGTTAGGGGCTGCTATTTCCATTGGCTGGAAAATTATCCCAAGATTATCGCTCATTGCAAGTGTTCTTTTATATATCATGGGTTTGGATACGAATATAGACGCTTTGGAAGTAGAGGAAGAAGATGTAAAAAATCTCATGCCTTTGCTATTGGCTATCTTATCTTTAATCCTAACATTAGGGGGTTTTGCTTTTCAGCAGTTTAGCAGCTATCAAAGCAAGCAATTTGCATTTCAGAAAGACGTAACGGAAAATCTTTTTTATCGCCGCATAGCTACAAATTCTGGGGTGTTTAAGTCTTTAACCGATGACGCGGAAGAGGAAGTATGTAAACAAATTATTTTAGTGTATTATCATCTTCTGACTAGTTCTGTTCCTCTCCAGCCAGCAGAATTAGACCAGCAGATTGAAACATGGATGGAAGAAAAATTTGGCAGTACATTAGATTTTGATATAGATGAAACTTTGGGCAGTTTGGAAGAAATTAGGGGGAAAGTGAGGAATGATGAACTGCCCTTGATGAGTTACGATAGTGAGGGAAATTGTCAAGTTTTATCTTTGGATGATGCTAAAATCGTCATTGATTACGTCTGGGATAATTTCTTTTCTTATTCTTAGTTGTTGGTTGTCTGGGCTGTCCTAGTTCGATATAGCAGTTTGAAAATAATATTATTCAGCGAAGAAACCGGGTTTCTCCCATTATTTTAGGGCAAATTGCCAAAATTTTCCGAAGAAACCCGGTTTCTAACCCCAACCGTTAGTCTAAACCTAGACTACCATTTTAGCTGTGCCAAGCCTACATGATTTATAATTATCTGTAGCAAACATTTTTGGATTTCATATTAAATTGCTCCAAATATGCTCCAACTATTACTAGCTAAGGGATTGAAAAGTTATCGCTAGATTAGAAAGTGAGCATTATTGCTTAGAGAAAAGTTGAGTTCCTCAGCGGATTATTTTGGGAAACATTTCCCATTATTGTGGGGCGTACCTCAGTAGCTATCCACTATCCACTATCCACTATCAACTATCCACTATCCACTATCCACTATCCACTATCCACTATCCACTATTCGGATTCGGGAAGGAATTTCGGTTGAAATAATTTCGAGGGGAGAAAGCGATCGCCCTCTTCATCTTCCTGACGGATGAACATTCCTTGTTCTTCCATGGATTTAAGTTTAGAGAGCAATTGTAAATAGGTAAGAACATCTAACTTATCTAAATCTTCGTCAGAAATATTTTCGCTAATCCCACCAGCTTGAGAAGCAATATACAACAATTGACGAGCTTGAGGGTCGAGACTGTGGGTAAATTCTTGCTCCAGAGTTGGCCAAATTGCACTAAAAGCAGTTTCGTCTATTTTATCATATTCTCCTCTGGCTGCTCTATCTAAAACTTTTTGACAGATAGTATTCAGTTGTCGGGGAAATCCTTGAGCGTAATCCGTAATTTGATTTATTACTTCTTCCGTAAAAGGATAAGAATCCTCCCCCTGGGATTCCCGAGCGCAGTTGAGGTAATTAATGGCAATTTGACGTAAGTCTTCTTGACTCATGGTTTGCAGTTGAATATCTTCGGCAAAAATACCCAGAGCTTTTAAAGTTGCTTCTTGAACGTCAGTAAAGCTTCTTCCAGTAACCACAAATCCTCGATATTTACCCATCCGGAATAAATCCAAACTCCCTTCTAAAATATTTTGCACTATCCTTGGTTCTTTTTTATCTAAATCATCTATGGCAATAACGATGCGAGAATATATTTCTTCCCCTTTATTCAGCAACCGAATCAGTAAAGGGTAGGGTTCTGGGTTAGCTGTGGGAACATTTTGTTTAGTGGGAGATTCTTGTTTGATGCCAAAAGATACTACTCCCAATTTAACCTTTCCTTGTTTAGTGATTTTACCGGGTTGGATGGAAAAACCTAAGAACGTGTTGGCGATATCTTTTGCTTCTTTGATATCCTCTTTTAAACTATCGGCAACTCCTAGAAGCAAAGCGCGATAAAACTCTTCGGGACTATTTCCAGGAATACTGCTGAGATAAAGCACCAGCATTTTTTCTTCCAAGTCAGCAACTTCCTGTTGTAATTGATAGAGTAAATTGAGAATAAAAGCAGTTTTGCCGATTCCCCAAGGCCCTCTCACCAAAATATTACGACCTTCATAAAGTGCCGGAATTGCTAAATCTAAAGCTTCATCCCTGCCGTAAAAAATCTTTTCTAGTTCTTGAGGATCCTCTGGGGGAGTGGGTCGAAAGGGATTTTCTTTCAAACCCCATTTAGTTAGATTGGATTGATAATCGCGAAGTCGAGACTTTTTTGACATTTTCAATAATTCCTAGTAAATAATTGATTTCTTCCAGTCTTTCTGGGTTATCTTTGTCTTGAAAATATGCTTTCGCTTCTTGTAAGTGGCTTAGTGATTGGGTAATTATTCCCATTTGTAGTTCTAAATTTCCCAATGATATTGTAGCACCAGCTAGGTTTTCTTCATTGCCTAAACGACGAAATAACCGGAGAGAATCTTTGAAATAAAGTCTAGCTTCCTCTAATTGTCCCATTTTATGATATAGATTGGCAAGTTGAAATAAAGTTGGAGCTAAATAATCCAGATTTTTTTGTTCTTGGCATATTTGCTGGCATTGTTGGAGATTTTCAATTGCTTCGGTGTAATATCCTGCTTCAAATAAAGCCTTTCCTAGGAAATAGTATAAAATCAGGGAATATAAACTATCGGTAAATAAGTGTTTATATTTATTGGCTTTAATAACTTGAATTATACTTTTATAAAGAGCGATCGCTTGTTCTAAATTTTCTGTCTTATCCCCTTTAATTCTATTTTTGTAAACAAAAGCCAGAAGAGATTTTATTCCGGCCCAACGTTGGGGAAAAGTCTCAAAATTATAAACTGTCAGCGCTTCTGTGTAAGTAGTGATCGCCCTTTCTAAATTTTCTGCTTTGTCTCCTCTTTTTCTGAGATGGTAGGCAAGTGCCAGATAATATTGTATCTCGGCCCAA
>JH610667.1 GCA_000252485.1 Prochloron didemni P4-Papua_New_Guinea
AGGGGGGGGATTTGTAGCAAATATATTTTGATTTCAATTATCAATATACCTGGTATTTATTTTAAGCAAACTCTTCGCCTCAGCAGACTCATTACAATTGAAAGAGCCTTTTCTTTTATTGCTCGCTATTTTCCTTTGTTTTATTATATATTTCTTTTATCCTATAAAATGAAATCCTAATAGCTGTTAATACGCCTATTCCTAATATCCAGATCCCATTTCCTAATAATTGCTGTAACTCTTCCGAGAAAATAGCTTTTAAACCAATACGAAATGATAGTCCAATTCCTACATATCCTACCATGATAACCAATATTTCATCAAAAGAAATGGGCGATTTTCTTTTGATGTAACAAACAAAAGTAGTTAGGGCCGTCATAAATACCCAACTAAGTAGAACTAAGCCAGTTCGAGGAATAGACTCAAATAGATTGAAATATTCAGGCATTCGCAAACGTATTTTAATTTTGCTCTCGAAGACCGATAACTAAACCAAGGCAAGCAAAAATAACTAAGCCTATCCCTCCAACGAGGACACTGTCGAAAATATATCCGAATACAGTTCCAGCCACAGCAAATAAAATAACGTTGTCTACAACCTCGCCCATGGCCTGCGGTTGCCTTATTTTGTTTTTTTCCTTGTCAGTTGTCCCAATCATAATTGTCACCTAGCAAATATACCACAGTTAAATGCTAAACTCTAACGTGGTAAGATTTAGTTAGATCTAGTTAGATTTAGTTCGTTGTTTAGTTCGATTTGGTATATTACCAGTAAGACAAGTGGTTAGATTTCGTCTACCAAGGTCTATTTTGGCTTAATTTACCGTAATTCTCAAAATTCTAGATGGAAGCGAAACAAATTGTTAAAATTTCTGATGAAGAAGTTTTTAGTGCTACTGGAGAACATCTTAAAGATGTGGAAAGGGAAGTACTTTATAATATCGCTAAAGATATGACTTATGTAGATATTGCATTTAAGACAGGGTATAGCAGTGGTTACGTCAAGCAGATAGCTTCTGAATTATGGCGTAAGCTTTCAATAGCTTTAGGTATAAAAGTTTCAAAAATAAATTTCCAATCTGTACTTGAGAGCTATCAAGCAAAAAAATTAGAAAATACTCTTAATGATTCCGAACCAGAAATGATTTTACAGCCTGTAAAACAAGAGTACGAGGAAGCTATCAAAGCAATTGAGACAAAATATGAGGAGCGATTAAAGGCAAAAGAAGAGCTAATCAAGCTAAAAGATGAACAAATAGCTATATATCGTCAGGAAATTTCAGAACTTCTTGCCCTAGTTAAAGAAATGGCATTTCAAAGTTCAAGTCATAGAGATGTATATGTCTCAACTTCCGAAACCACACTCGACCTTAAGGATACAGCAAGAGAAATTCAACAACTCTTAGAACAACTTTCCCAAACACATAGCACAAAAACTCTATTAGAACAAGCAGTAGTTGCAGAGAAAGCAATTGCTCAAATTGAGCAAAGTTCTGACTTGAAAGAACGGATTCTTCAAGCAATTCATATAGGTGGAGTAGAAGCTCTAGGAAAAGCAATTAAACACCCCATATCTAATATGCTTATAGCTGCAATAAGAAGTAAAAAAGTAAATTATAGCAATGAGCAATGAACAATGAACAATGAACAATTAAGAGTTCGTGCAGAAAAATGCCCCTTTCGCTTTGTACAAAGGTGATGCAGGAGATGCAGCACTTTTGTATACAAAATGTAGCATGTAACGACACCAGCGCGAAGCGCTATAATTTACCTTTTTGCTTCCTATTACCTCGGAAACAATCTTGTTGATTTATCGATGAAAAACTTCTAGAAAAGAAATTAAACTGGCTCTCAAAAGAGCGGAGGAGATTAAATCGTGACAAAAATTGACCAACTGCACGAACAATGGCTAGAAGAACCAGAATATCAAACTGCGTATGAAGGGATGGCAAAAGAATTTGAAATTGCCTCGGCTATTATTGCTGCTAGAACCCAAGCGGGGTTAACCCAGGAAGAACTAGCTCAACTTATGTCCATCAAACAGTCCCAAGTGGCACGATGGGAAGGTGGAGAACAAAATGCTACTATCAAAACGTTAATGAGAATTGCTGAAGCTACAGGAACATATCTCAAAATTTCTTTTGAAAAAGTAGAATAGACTATTCTCAAATTCAAAAATGGTGCTGTTGGGTTTCGTTGCCTCAACCCAACCTACAATCTAGATGAGGAGAGAATAGGTTGATGTGGGGCTTGTATCAGATTGACCCGAGAGGAAACGGAGAAAAATAAAGAGTAGTGGGACACAGGCAATTCGCCTATCCCACGGCTTTTTTATTGAATAGATATAACAAAAAACTCATGCAACGAGTATTGGCACTTCATATAATTGAATCTTGCTGTCCCTTGTTACCAAGACTAAATCTTCTGTCATAGCTTGTGCTACTAACATGCGGTCAAAAGGGTCGCGATGGTGCAAAGGCAATTGTTTATAAGTCTTAATATGAGATACCTTCAGCTCAAGAATCTCAAAACCAGCTAAAGGCAAACTATCAAAAAATCTTGCGGGAATAGAAAGACGACCAATGTTTTGTTTAATGCCAATTTCCCAAAGGGAAACAATACTAACATAGACAATATTTTCTGGAAGAGCAATTGCCTGTTTAGCTTCCAGAGACAGCTTTTTTGGCTCAAATACTGCCCAAAGTAGACTATGACTGTCAAGAAGTAATTCCATGATAAGCTATTCTTCAATACCCAAGGCACGAGCTTCTGATTCTGGCCAAGTATCAAAGTCATCGGGAATGGTAGCTTCCCCTTCCATCCACCCAAGACGCTGAGATTTGGGAGTAGGGACATAAGGGGATATTTTCACTAAAGGCTTTCCCATTTTGGTTATAATTATATCCTCCCCTTCACAAACGCGAGAGATCAGCTCTGAAAAATTTGCTTCTGCTTCCGTTACTGTCAGTTTTGTCATGTCTAGCACTCTTTTATGATTTTTTTGAGAAGTCTTTCAAGATTATTATATCATAGTAACCGCCAAACCCAAATAAGTTGTTGTTCTGCGAGTTTTCATCAAGAAAACTCAGAAAACACCTAGAAAAGAAATTAAACTGGCTCTCAAAAGAGCAAAGGAAATTAAATCGTGACCAAAATTGACCAACTACAGGAACAATGGCTAAAAGAACCAGAATATCAAACTGTGTATGAAGGGATGGCAAAAGAATTTGAAATTGCCTCGGTTATTATTGCTGCTAGAACCCAAGCGGGGTTAACCCAGGAAGAACTAGCTCAACGAATGTCCATCAAACAGTCCCAAGTGACAAGATGGGAAGGTGGAGAACAAAATGCTACGATCAAAACGTTAATGAGAATTGCTGAAGCTATAGGAACATATCTCAAAATTTCTTTTGAAAAAGTAGAATAGACTATTCTCAAATTCAAAAATGGTGCTGTTGGGCGTTGCCCTGCCCTTCGACTTCGCTCAGGGACCGCGTAGTCGAAGGGTTTCGTTGCCTCAACCCAACCTACAATCTATTTCCAAACACTTTATCTCTATTTCTCTTCTCTCTCTGTGTCAAGATCGTCTCTGTGGTTTTTCTCAAATATAAGTATTATTTATATAAGCTCAAAAATCATTGAGTATTTCTTATCGGTTCTAAATTAGTTCATCATCCCCAAAATAGCAAAAATCCAGCGCTTCACAATTCTTAACAATCAACGAAGGAATAGGGGTTGACAAGGGTAAATTTTAGGTCTAGAGTAAGCATGAATAGTGTTTTAACCAAATTTTGCGTAAGTCTTGATAGAGTTGTTGAATATTTTGCTTGGAAATATGGTTTTATGACTGTGACACAATCTGTTATTAACAGTGACCCTGAGATTCTAGGAGGAACACCAGTCTTTCCCAATACTCGCGTACCCATTAAGACTTTTCTGGATTATCTTAAAGCAGGAGATTCTCTAGATCTGTTTTTAGAACATTTTCCTAGTGTCCAACGAGAACAAACTATAGCAGTATTAGAAACAATTGTTGCAGGTGAAGTTGTTGAAATAAAGGTGTAAAAGTTTATATTGGGTTGGGCGGGATCGAAGAGATCCGTGAAGAGTGTGCCCAGTAGAAACCCAATCTAATATCCACCAAGACTTACGCCAACAAGCCAAGAAACCGGGTTTCTGCTG
>JH610668.1 GCA_000252485.1 Prochloron didemni P4-Papua_New_Guinea
GTTATTTTAGAAATTAATACCAAAATTTTTGTAAGAAACCCGGTTTCTAAACCAAGGTGTAATTATAGCATTTCTTGGACTCAATATGTACATCTATATACCAGCCCATGAAAGTGTTTAGTATTGAGAGAGAGCATTTATACAGGTTGCTCTATAACTATCAACTGTCCACTCGACCGAATCTTGAAATTGACAACAAGCTAAAACCCAAGAGGAATAAGGCTTTTCTAGTTTCTGCCATTTTTTGCGGAGACATTCGCCAATTCTTAAATTTTGAATTTTGAATTTTGAATTTTGAATTCGACCTCAGGAGCTATCAACTGTCAACTGCTATAGACTAGGTAGAAATTGTCTTTTAAATCTTAGTTAACATGGCTGGAGCTAAACGTTTAAATTTCAAACGCTCGTCTTCTACATCTACAAAAATTGTATCTCCTGGCTTATATTCTCCTCTGAGAATACCCTTAGCTATGGCAGTTTCCAAATACTTTTGGACGCACCGTTTCAAGGGTCTAGCGCCGTAAACCGGGTGGAAACCCACATCCACCAGAAAATCCAATCCGGCATCGGCTACTTTCAAGGCTAGTTTTTGTTCCTGAAGACGGGAGTGCAAACCCTGTACCTGCAATTTAACAATTTGCTGCAACTGAGACCGCTGTAAACTGTGGAAGATGATCATCTCGTCGATGCGGTTGAGAAACTCCGGTCGGAAACTATCCCGCATCCGGTTCATTACTCGCGATCGCATTTCTTCGTATTTAGACTCATCTCCCGCTACATCCAAGATATCCTCGGAACCAATATTGCTGGTCATGATAATTATGGAGTTCTTGAAATCTACCACCCGACCTTGGGAATCCGTCAGCCTGCCGTCATCCAAGATTTGCAACATGACATTAAATACGTCGTTGTGGGCTTTCTCGATTTCGTCGAAGAGAATCACGGAATAGGGTCGGCGGCGGATGGCTTCCGTTAATTGTCCTCCTTCTTCGTAACCCACGTATCCCGGAGGCGCACCCATGAGTCGGGCCACGTTGTGCTTCTCCATGTACTCGGACATGTCGATGCGCACCAAGGCGAATTCTGTATCGAAGAGATTGGCGGCCAAGGCTTTGGCTAACTCGGTCTTGCCCACTCCCGTGGGTCCGAGGAAAATAAAGCTGGCGGTGGGACGCTGAGGGTCCGCTAAACCGGCTCTAGACCGCTGGATGGCTTCAGCAACCGCAATTACTGCTTCGTCTTGACCGATTACCCGCTGGTGCAGTTCCGCTTCTAATTGGAGCAATTTATCCTTTTCCGATTCCACCAACTTGCTGATGGGAATGCCGGTCCATTTAGAAATAGTTTCCGCAATATCCTCCTCTACTACTTCTTCTCGCAACAAGGAATTTCCCGCAGTTTGTCTTGCTGCCAGTTTACTTTCCATTTCCTTAATTTCCTGCTGCAAGTCCGTCAACTTGCCGTAGCGCAATTGAGCGGCGCGATTGTAGTCGTAATCCCGTTCTGCTTGTTGGGCTTCTAAATTAACCTTGTCCATGGTCTCTTTGAGATTACGGATTTGGTCAATTAATTCTTTTTCCGACTGCCACTGGGCGTTTAATTGAGACTGCCCTTCTTTCAGGTTGGCTAATTCTTTTTCTAGTTGCTCCAGTCTTTCTAAGGAAGCGTAGTCTCGCTCCTTAGCGATGGAAAGTTTTTCCATTTCCAATTGGAGGATTTTTCGGTCGATTTCGTCCAGTTCTTCCGGTTTGGAGGTAATCTCCATTTTCAGTTTCGCCGCCGCTTCATCTACCAAGTCAATGGCCTTATCTGGGAGAAAGCGATCGCTAATATATCGATGGGAAAGCATGGCAGCCGCAACTAAAGCAGTATCGGCAATTGTTACCCCGTGGTGCAGTTCGTACCGTTCCTTCAAACCCCGAAGAATAGAGATAGTATCCACCACGTTGGGTTCCGCCACCAATACCGATTGGAAGCGCCGTTCCAAAGCCGCATCCTTTTCGATATGCTTGCGATATTCATCCAGAGTAGTAGCGCCGATGCACCGCAGTTCTCCCCGGGCCAGCATGGGTTTGAGCAGGTTTCCCGCATCCATGGCTCCTTGAGTTGCTCCCGCCCCCACCACAGTGTGAATCTCGTCGATGAAAGTGATAATATTGCCCTCGGACTCCGTTACCTCCTTCAACACTGCCTTGAGTCGTTCCTCGAATTCTCCCCGATATTTAGCTCCAGCAATGAGGGCTCCCATGTCCAGGGCAATTAACTGGCGATCGCGCAGGGATTCTGGTACATCTCGGTTGACGATGCGCTGGGCCAATGCTTCTGCGATGGCAGTTTTGCCTACTCCCGGTTCCCCAATGAGAACGGGATTGTTCTTAGTACGACGGGAAAGAATTTGAATGGTGCGGCGGATTTCCTCATCCCGACCGATAACCGGGTCCAGCTTACCTTTGCGAGCCAAATCTGTCAAATCCCGACCGTATTTAGTTAACGCTTCGTATTTCCCTTCTGGATTTTGGTCTGTCACTTTCTGATTGCCACGAATTTCTTTAATAATTTGCTTTAATTTATTTTCCCCCAAACCCAATTCTTGGCAGATATTTTTGCCGAAGCGATCGTCTTTGGGATAAGCGAGGATAATATGTTCGATGGAAATAAATTCATCCTGGAATTCTATGCGCCATTTTTCTGCTCGGTCCAGGAGAGTATCCAAACTTTTTCCTAAGTAAATAGCGTCTCCCATATTGCCTATTTTCGGTTGACGGCGCAAAAAACTATCTACGCGATCGCGCAATTTCTCGATACTCACATCTGCTTTATTAAAAATAGAGATTGCCAGTCCTTTTTTTTCCAGCAAAGATTTAAATAAATGTTCGCTTTCAAGTTGTTGCTGTTTGTTTTCCTTGGCAATATCTATGGTAGTAGTGATGGCTTCCCAGCCTTTTTCAGTAAATTTATTCGGGTCTGTGGGTTGCATGTTTTTGTTGATTGGTTGTTTGTTGTTTGTTGTTGGTTGTTTGTTGCCTGCACTGAGCGTAGCCGAAGTGTTTATTATTGTAATAGTTGATTGATTGAAGTTGGGGAGGGAAAACCCTACCAAATATGACTAGTTTTCCCTTTTATAGCGCTTTGCTCCTAAAGTGTCGTTACATGCTACTTGTGTATACAAAAGTGCTGCATTTGCTGCATCACCTTTGTATAAAGCGTGCATGGGCATTTTTCTACACGAACTCTTAATTGCCTGCACTGCCCTTCGACTTCGCTCAGGGACCGCGTAGCCGAAGTGTTCATTGTTCATTGTTCATTGCTCATTGCTAAATAATATCTAATTAAAATCTAACTAAAATAGTATCAAAGTATATTGGTGGGTTCTAAAGGCCCTTTAACATGGTCTTATAAAGCTCTACAACTGCTTCGTCTCCTTCGCTACGGATAAAATGATCAAAGCCCGGCGAAGCATTGGCCTCAATGAGCCAAAAGGTACCGTTAGGATCGCACGCCACATCGAGGCCACAAAACGGAATCATTATTTTTTGAAATAACGGGGCACAAAAATCAGCTAAGGCAGCCAAAAGGGCTGGATCGGTTACCTGAAGGGCGGTAGCCCCTTCCCAATGGAGAGGACTTAAATTTCCTTGGAACTGGGCTTCATCTGTATTTTTCTCATAGGCAAACATCAGGTTACCACGTAAATAGATGATGCGGTATTCTTTCTGGATAGGAATATAGTCCTGTACAAGCGCCACATAATCGTATTGGTTACTTTCCAGATTAAACACATGGACCAGTGCCTCCAGAAAGGCAGCGCGATCTTCCACTTTAAACACATTACATCCCAAAGAACCTCGATTTTTTTTGACTACAAGGGGATATGTAAGCGCCCGTTCTACTTCGTTGGCAATGTCCACATGGCTGTGAGCTTTTAAGTAAATGTGGTACTTGTGGTCACAATCTGGATTGAGAAACGACAACGTCTTGGGCATAGGAAGAGTACCCTTGAAGTAGGTATAAAAGTAATCCTTATCGGTACAAAGACGTGCGATCGCATTGGGGTTGATAGGGACAATCCAATTGATAAAAAGATAGGACGTGCCGTTTACCTGTACGTCCACCATATTTTCGCTATGGTGATAGCAGGTATAGGGAATCTGTAAGGCAAAACAAGCCTTGATCACCGCGCGGAGGTTAGCGTTCATCAGGAGTAGACAGTAAAAAATAAAAAAACTCTAGTTTGATAAATTGAACTTCCTTGAGTATTAATATATTACGATTTAATCATCTTAATATATTAATACCTCTGCCATCGCTACTCTCATTGAGTTGAGGAAGAATGCCCGTTAAGACGCGATCGCAAAAAAACAGAGTTCCCGAAGCCACACACAAAGGAATAGTGATTAAATTTAACAGAGGCAAACTAATCAACCTCGTCATTTTGCCAAACCTCCAAACTAGAGCGCAAAATATCAACAACTGGATTATCGATTAACTCCATAAAAGTCTCAACTCCAACAGTTTTGAGTGCTGCTATAGTTTGTTGTTTCAAAGTAGGATTATTCTCAATTTTTTCAATTGCTTCCTGCGCTACTACTGCTTGTTCAACCAAAGTACTAGTTGGATAGTCTTGAGACAACTGCTTTAATAATTCTTTAATCTCTGCTATAGTTTCAGCTAAATTCTGTTGTCTTCTTCGATTGATTTCTCCGGGATTCTGAGCGGCTCCTTCTTTAACTATTCCACCACTCATGTTACTTATACCGAAGTTTCCACTTTGGTTATAGCTGTATGCTTGAGCGCCGGAAATGTTTATCTTGGGATAATTTTTCTTGGACATGATTGATACACTATTGATTACAAATTCTATGAGATAAGATTGATTATTCGTACTTATCTATAATACCTTGCTGACTTGAAACTTGAAACTTGATATTTAGAAGGATTATTTTTTCGAGCTATTACCAGTCTAGTTTGATAAATTGAACTTCCTTGAGTATTAATATATAGGGTTTCTTGGTCAATATGTACATTATATACCGGCCTATGAACGTGTTAAGTATTCAGTTCCGGCAACCTTGGAGAGCAGTATAACTATCAACTGTCAACTATCAACTGTCAACTGCTATATATTAATACCTCTCCCATCGCTACTCTCATTGAGTTGAGGAAGAATGCCCGTTAAGACGCGATCGCAGCAAAACAGAGTTCCCGAAGCGACGCATAAAGGAATAGTGATTAAATTTAACAAAGGCAAACTAATCAACCCCAAACAAACCAAACTAAAGCCAGCAGAAGCCGGGAAAGTTCTAAACACAATTCTTAACTTAGTCCGAAAGCGTAACCTTCTTCTTTCCAAAGAAGAGTCTAAAAAGTCCAAACAGATAATGGTAGCTCCCAGAGTAATACTGCCAATAGTAGAAGCTAAAGTTCCAATTACTGGTAAGAAATTTAATAAAAATAAGGGCAATCCAACTAAAGCCATCAGCCCCAACTTTTTCAATTCAAATAAAATCGCTCGCCCAATATCCTCAAGAATTCCTACATCGATAGAGATAGTATTCCCTAAGCGCAACTTTTCCAACTCTTCCGATAATTTACCGTACCAAGGCGCTCCCAATAAAGTGCCAAACTGCACTAAGACAAAACCGATCAACAGCAACATAACTACAATTAATAGCCCTTGCACAAGAAAACTAGTTCCCAAGGCTACATAGCTTAAAAAACTCAACCAAGAAGGCAGATTAGCAATGTAATTATTTAACCAATCAGTAAAACTTGTGATTAATTCTTGTTGCCATTGCCAGCCGAAAAAGAGCAAGCCAGCATAGAGAATTGTGCCAAAAAAGATATTGACCAGAATGGGAATAATGAGATAAGATAGGAGGCGAGGAGTACGAAAAAAAAGCAAGATAGCTCTTAACGGATAACTGGCCCCGGCTAGCAATCCAAATCCACCCAATATGTTCATTTTTTTGCTTGTTTGTTATTTGGAGCTGATAGATAATTTTCTGCTTAACCCAGTATATCAATATAGGGTTTCTTGGTCAATATGTACGTCTATGTATCCGGCCTATGAACGTGTTTAGTGTTGAGTTCCAGCAACCGACAGGTTGCTGTATAACTATCAACTGTCCACTATCAACTGTCAACTGCTATACAGCTTGCGCCCCTACAGCAGTGCCATTTGACTCCATAGCAGAGCAGTCAAGTTAGCTCCAACTGATCGCAAAGTGTTATAGTGTAGCGATATGTAAATATTAGGTCTGGGGTGATTAGTAGTTATCTTCTCCTTTTCCACTCTTGCCAGATTTAGCTACAATGACCAGAATAAAGTCAAATTCAAAGGGGTATGGCTCGTAGAGAGGTTGAAAACCGATGGCAATATGCCGTTCGCAGTGAAACGAACCAGCGGGAGAATAATGAGGATAGTTTCCAGATCCTCCAATTAATACCCCATCTGGGAGAAGATCCTATCACGGTTTTAGTGGTGGCAGATGGCATGGGAGGTCACGCTCACGGGGAAGATGTGAGTAGGGAAGCTCTGCGAAAATTTAGCACTGCTTTTTTTCGAGCAAGTAAGTGTAGAGCCTTGCTTGAATAAATTGAGCTGTAGCAAACAATTAAATCTGACTCGGGTTGCGCAAGCATTAAAAAGTGCCATCGCTCAAACTAACAACTACGTGCAGCGGATGGTGAAAAACAATTTGTGGGGAGTAGCTGGTTCCACTATTGTCATTGCAGCGATTTGCGGCAATAAAGCCATTGTGGCCAATCTAGGAGATAGTCCCTTATTTCACTATCGCCAGAGCAAACTGAAACAAGTAACCGAAGACCACACGGTTGCCAGCGTTCTAGTGCGAGCGGGTATTATTACTCCAGAGATGGCACTGCATCATGAAGGGCGCAATCAACTGGACTATTTCCTCGGTTGTGAGGAATTGCCGGAAATCAAACCAATTTTGCTAAAGTTGGAACCGGAAGATTTATTATTACTGTGTAGCGATGGGGCCATCGGTTCTCTAGAGCCAGACAAAATTGCCGCTATTCTCGCAGGAAATGATTTAGAAGTAATAGCAGAGAAATTAATTAGGCGATCGCGGGATACGGGAGAGAAGGATAACCAAACTCTAATTTTGTGGCGACACCGAAACAGTTAGCAGTGACCAGTTACCGGTGACCAGTTTTTCAGTTATTTTCCGAAAGTGATTTTTTTGAGTTAATTTTTGTTAATTATACTATGAAACTAACTACTGCGTGAGTTAGGGGTAGATTTGGATGAATGAACCACAGATGAACACAGATAAACACAGATGATTTAGGATGGTTGTTGATGGTCGGCACTAATTGCCTACTTTTATTTATTTGAGTCCATTGCTGTGGATTATACTATGAAACTAACTACTCTGCCACCTCAATCGAATCGGACCCTTTCTCCTCGGGAAACTTTGCCCACCATGTACGATTTGCCCAGCGAACATATAGGACTGTCACAGGCTGGAAGCCTATGCCACGACGAATTTCACGGTTTACAAGGTCAATTCTTATTCCAAACGTTTCAACCTAAAAACTATTACCCCAACAGGTTATTTAGCGCGGTTGACCTTTATCTCTATTACGACGCGAACCATCCTAAATGGTACAAGCGTCCGGACTGGTTTGGGGTAGTAGATGTTTCCCGACTCTACGAAGGAAAAGATTCCCGTTTAAGCTATGTAATTTGGCAAGAACAGGTTACTCCTTTAATAGTAGTAGAATTGCTATCCCCAGGGACGGAAAAAGAAGATTTAGGTCAAACTCAGAATGAAAAGGGAAAACCTCCCACTAAATGGTATGTGTACGAGCAAATACTGGGAGTTCCTTATTATGTGGTTTTCAGCCGCTATACTAATAAAATGCAAGCGTTTTGTTTGACAGGTTCGGGCTACCAACCAGCACCATTGACTGATGGCCGTTTGGTGATTCCTACTGTTGAATTGAGTCTGGGTTTGTGGGAAGGAAATTATCAAGGTATTCACCGTCCTTGGTTGCGCTGGATGACTGCTTCTGGGGAATTAATTCCTTTAGCGAGCGAAGCATTAAGTGCTGCGGAAGAACGGGCTAATACTGCTGAAGCAAGAGCAGAAAAGTTAGCAGCTAAACTGCGGGAGTTAGGGGTAGATCTGGATGAATGAACCACAGATGAACACAGATAAACACAGATGATTTAAGATGGTTATTGGTGGTCGGCATTAATAGTTTCAAAGTCCCCCTTATTAAGGGGGATTTAGGGGGATAAAACCTTTTATTCATTTTAAAAGAAATATCCTTCAGAAACTGTTGTTTTTCTTTCTGTAGAATCGTATTCTAGAAGATATTCCCGCGCGATCGCCCCCAATTTCTCCAACTGTCCCACCTCTTTTTTTCCAATTTCCGTATCCGTAGAAAGCAAAATAACTTGATGGGAAGCAGCGGGAAAATAGCGTTCCACCAGGTTGTGACGGTGAGATGAATCCAACCTGCCTAAAGGAGTGTCGATGGCCACAGGTAAGTTCCGTCCCGACACCCGCGCCAGTCCCCAAAGAAAGGCAATGGCCAACAGTTGTTTTTCCCCCGCAGAAAGTCGATGTTGAGGAACTAGGTTTCCCTGGTCGTCGTAGAGAGAAAGGCGAAAAGTATCGCTGGCAATAGTCACCCGATTAATTAAATCTGACTTGTGCAACAAGTAGCGAAAGCATTCCGATATTTCCCCTTCCAACTTATTTAATTTCTTTAAAGTCATTTGTTCTCGGAATAACTCCAAAGTCTTTTTCACCTTATCCACCGACTTAATAATATGTTGGTTATTCTCTCGAGTCAGCATTTCTTCGCTATACTGTTCCAACTCTTTCTTCACGGCAGTAATTTTCTTTTCTACCTCATTATCTTTTCGCTGCACTATTTCTAACTCTGCTTTGCACTCAATCAAATGCTGTTGCGCTTCCTTCACCGCATCATCCAACTGTTTATAGGTTTCTGGTCCAGCAGCAATAGCTAACTGTCGTTGTAACCCATCAATTTCCTCTTCCAGATTTTCTAGTTGAGTCCTTCTTTCCTTTCCTACTTCCACTTCCCTGGGTAACTGATACTCAGTCACATTGACTAACTGCTTCAAATCTTCCTCTTCGATGGCTAAAAAAGGAGTCACTCCTACTTTATCTTTCTCTAAAGTTTTATTTTCCTGTTGGAGAAAAGATTTAATCCCTTTAACTTGCTCCCCAGTTAAAGATAATTCTTGCAAATAAGTCAACAAACGACTATCTCTTGCTACCAATACTTCCGTGGCTATTTCCGCTTCTTTCCCTTTTAATTCCTTGTTCCCTTGAATTATAGCATCTTCTAACAAAGGTAAAATTAAACTCAAAGGCAGTACTCCCCCAGCTAAACGAACCATTGCTTCTCGTTGGGCTATTTTTTCTTCCTCCAAATTCTGGATTTTTCCTTCCAACTGACTCCGTTGAGATGCGATTTTACCTCCTTCTAAGCGATACTTATTATAAGCACGACGATATCTTTTATCAGCCTTATGCAAGTTAATCTTGGCTGTTTCTAATTCTGCGGTAACTGCTGCTTTTTCTTCCTTAAGCAAATTCATGTTTACTTCTATTTCATCCAAGTCAGCCAATTGAGTTGCACTAGCTAAAGCTTTCCGTTTGCGACTGACAAGAACATCTAAATCTACTGCTAACCTAGACCCTAATTCTAAACCCAATAAGGATTTAATTGCTTCTACTACAGAGGGAATGGGAGTATCTGCTTCTGCCAATTCTTTTACCTGTTCTCCGTCAAAAAGGAAAAGATTGGAAATACCAATGGGAAGGATAGTTTCAATATATTCATCCCAAGTATTGGCTAAAGCAGTATCGGGCCATTCCCCGTCCAAAATGCCTAACATATCTTTCCCATCTTTGGGATTTCTCGTCCACTGACGGATAATTTTCAGGTCTACAGGTTCTTTTCTGTCGCTGCGAATTAATTGAACGGTTAATTCAACTTTAGTCAATTCATTGGCAGGAGTTTTGGAATTAACGCACTGAGTAAGAAATTCGCCGTAACTCAGATTTTTCCTTGTAGAACATTCAGCTCGTTGTCCGTATAAAACCAGACGAATTGCGTCCATAAGGGTAGTTTTGCCACCTCCATTCAGAGCACCAAACAGAATAATGGGCCGACTCTCTTCTGCTATTTCTGGACACAAATTAATAACTTGGCGATGGCCATAAGGTCCAAAATTCTCCAAAACTAATTCTGTAAATATCATTTGTTGTTGGTTGTTGGTTGTTTGTTGTTTGTTGTTGGTTGCCTGCACTGAGCGCTTGCCCTGAGCGTAGTCGAAGGGTAGCCGAAGTGTTGGTTATTTGTTGTTGGTTATTTGTTGTTTGTTATTTGTTGTTTGTCTTGAACCTTATTATTCATCTGCCTTGATTGTGGCACAGGCGAATTGCCTGTGAGTTGGCTTCGGGTGTACTCAAAAGTAGTTAATAGCTCCTGACGGAGAATTCAAAATTCAAAATTCAAAATTCAAAATTTAAGAATTGACGAATGTCTCCGCAAAAAATGGCAGAAACTAGACTCGCCTTACCCCTCTTTGGTTTTAGCTTGTTGTCAATTTTAAGTTTCTGGAGAGAGTTTTTTGTAGGGTGGGCATTGCCCACCACAGCATCTATCGCTGTAGTCAAAAGCAGTATCCTAAGTCTCCTGGCTCCCTGTAGTTAAAATATTCTGAAAAAACTAGATCTTCTACCCAACTGGTTTTGACCGCACCCGTTGACTTCTAGTCTGTGAATTTATCTGCCGTTGAAAATTTCAAATCGGACCAACTTAGTTGTTTAACTACTTCCACTTCTCCTTCACCCACAGCATTTTTCAGGTCCCACTTACGATGAGCATTCTCAATGGCTTCATCCTGAGAACGAGAACTAGTTTCAAAGCATTTTTCCAAACTATCGTAAATGCCCAAACGACGAGACTTAGTATAATATTGCCGTTCTGTATCTAACAGTTTAGCCATTAATTCCAAGTGCATACCATCCTCATCGCAAATCTCCTCCAAAACCTTCCATTCATCCCTACCTAAAAGATTGTTTCCCGCACTCAGAAGTTTATCTTGGAAAGGTTCCCCAGTCACTTCCTCATAAATACGGGGTAAACTATCGTCAAATTCATGTTTTTCTTCTAACCAAATTCGACGAATTTCGCTTAATTCTTCCATAGTAATGAGAGTAGTGTCCTTATACTCTTCCGGTGCGGTACGACGAACTTGAACTTGCGCTTCCAGCACCTTGCGCAACCACTGTTCTCGCCAATACTTAGTATAGGGACCAGGAATAGGTTCTACGGTAGGTTCTCCACTACTATCTTCCACATTGTTGCGCTCGAATAGCTCCACCTTACCGTAGAGGCGGCGAAAATCGCGCTTCTCCCGGTCATTGCGAATATCCAGTTCTTGGCGAAAATCTACTAGGGGTTGCAACCACTCCTTCTCTTCGTCATTTTGAATCTGAGCGGTGAGTAATTTACTACTGTCCACCAAAGTGCAAACCCAACAACCAAAGCGAGAATTGCCGCAACTAGGAGTAGAAGTATCTACCACTAAGGGACATTCGTTGTCCGCTGTTGCACCCCGATACATGGCTAGTAGGTCTTTGTTGTTGTTTCCCCAAGGATTTTCCCACTGCATGAGGTAGAGCCACACTTCGTCGGTGCGCCAATCTTCGATGGGAGAATAAACGAGGGAATTGGGTAGACTGGCATTGGGACTAAGTCGATCACGCACTCGTTTTTTTTCCAGTTTTGTCATTCCTACAGCCCGTCTTGTACTTTCAGCTTTGCGAATACCTAAAATAAGAATTGTTTCCCCACTGGCTCGGACAACATTGCGAATAAAACGATTAGATGGATCTATTTTTAACTTTCCCGTACACCAGCGAAATTTAATACGAGGTGCTGGGTATCCCTTTCCAATTAATCCAACCCAGTAAGTTTGTTCAATTTCTGGTTGCAACAAATGAGGTTCCATGGGCATTTTCTCGAATTGAGCCACTACCTTCATTTTTGCTATAGATTTACGTACCCAAGCAGAAACTATCGGATTTTCTACCCGCGTATCTGTGGTGATAACATGAATTGTTTTAGTGCGTTTTTCTAAGGGAAGAGCGGCGATCGCATTCCAAACCAGCTGTAGCACTGCGGTACTATCTTTTCCCCCACTATAGCCTAAAACCCAAGGTATATCATCAAGACAGTACAAATTTTGAATCTCCTCAGTTAACTTTTCTACGTCTTTGACCAACTCCTGAACAGTACGCTGTGGCAATAGTGACATTTGGGTTGCTATCATCTTTCCAATTTCCTTTATAATGAGCTTTAAAGAATCCTTCTATTTCTACAATGGATTTATTTACTTTTATGTTCTTAGGTAATTATTCCTCACTAATGTTGACGAATTTATGAGTCTTTTAAAGAACTCATAGAAAATAGAATCTGTTTTCATCTTTTAGGATTTGTCAACAAATGAACCTGTTTAGTATTGAGTAAGAGCAACCGCTAGGTTGCTCTATAACTATCAACTTTCCACTATCAACTATCAACTGCTATAATTAGTTTTGTTCCGACTTTCGAGCAGCTTGTCTAATTTTCTCCTCATCTAACTGCAAAATGCCGGAAATTTCTGCTACAGAAAGACCTCGTTCTACCAAAGCTGACACCACTTCTAACTTTCCTTCCTGACGACCTTCCTGACGACCTTCCTGACGACCTTCTCGACGACCTTTCTCTAGACCTTGCTCTAGACCTTTCTCTAGACCTTGCTCTAGACCTTTCTCTAGACCTTTCTCTAGACCTTCTTCCAGCATTTGACGACCTAACCTAGTCTGCTTAAAATCATCAAAATCAAACATTTTCTCTAATTCCTCCCGACTGATGTTGGCAAATTTATAACCGAGAATCGTTTCTATCAAGTCTAGCAAATCTATCCGCTCTGCTTCATCGGCAACTTCTTCCTTTACTTTTCTCAACAAACCCTTCCCTTTTT
>JH610669.1 GCA_000252485.1 Prochloron didemni P4-Papua_New_Guinea
AGAGTCAAAGCGGTAATTTTTTGCTTCTTCAGGAGCGCGACCGATGAGTTCAAAGAAGCTGCTCGGAAATGTTTTAAACAATCGATAGAAAAGATAATCTGTTTGCATTTTTGATACTTTGGGTTTAAATTGATTAAATAGAAGAAATAATTAGTTTTGTTCCGACTTTCGAGCAGCTTGTCTAATTTTCTCCTCATCTAACTGCAAAATCCCGGAAATTTCTGCTACAGAAAGACCTCGTTCTATCAAAGCTAAAGCTACTTCTAATTTTCCTTCTAGACGACCTTTCTCTATACCCTTCTCTAGACCTTCTTCCAGAAGTTGACGACCCAACCTAGTCTGCTTAAAATCATTGTAATCCAATATCATTTCTAATTCTTCCCCGCTAATATTGGCAAATTGAAAGTTTTTTTCAAGAACTGATAGAAAAGAAAGTCTGTTTTCATCTTTTAGTGTTTGTTCACAAAGTAATTAGCTAGAAGAAATATAGGGTTTCTTGGTCATGAGTTACATCTATGTATCTGGCCTCTGAACCTGTTTAGTATTGAGTAAGAGCAACCGCTAGGTTGCTGTATAACTATCAACTTTCCACTATCAACTATCAACTGCTATAATTAGTTTTGTTCCGGCTTTAGAGCAGCTTGTCTAATTTTCTCCTCATCTAACTGCAAAATGCCGGAAATTTCTGCTACAGAAATACCTCGTTCTATCAAAGCTGACACCACTTGTAACTTTCCTTCCTGACGACCTTCCTGACGACCTTCCTGACGACCTTCCTCGCGACCTTCCTCGCGACCTTCCTGACGACCTTCCTGACGACCTTCCTGACGACCCTTCTCTAGACCCTCCTCTAGACCTTCTTCCAGCATTTGACGACCTAACCTAGTTTGCTTAAAATCATCAAAATCAAACATTTTCTCTAATTCCTCCCGACTGATGTTGGCAAATTTATAACCGAGAATCGTTTCTATCAAGTCTAGCAAATCTATCCGCTCTGCTTCATCGGCAACTTCCTCCTTTACTTTTCTCAACAAACCCTTCCCTTTTG
>JH610670.1 GCA_000252485.1 Prochloron didemni P4-Papua_New_Guinea
GGAGTCAAAGTCATAATCTTTTGCTTCCTCAGGAGCCCGACCGATGAGTTCAAAGAAGCTGCTGGGAAATGTTTTAAACAATCGATAGAAAAGATAATCTGTTTGCATTTTTTGGTATTTGGGTCTCATTCATTACTTAATAGGAACCAGTTTCGAGGCAATCCAGGAGAAATTCTCATCAACTACTTGCCAATACTTGAAACAAATGCTAGAATTCAAGAGTCAGTTTTCATCTTTTAGATTCTCGAGGGTCGGGCATTGCCCGCCCTTTTTAGTTGTTTGACAATTTTTTCTAGATATGGTAAAAGCCGCAGATATACTGAAAATGTTGCTGCTGGACAAAACGATAACTCCCTAAAAGCGCTATATATTAGTATAGTAGTTTCGTGCGATATGATTTTTGAAAATGGGAAACATTTTACAAAAGTTAACGCATATTCACAAAAGTACTAAACTAACCTTGGTATGAACCGAATGGACAGTGTTGCCCGCCAAATATTAGAACGGGAACGAGAAGACAACGAAGCCATTGCCCTCCTTTTGGAACGATATCTCAGCAGGAGCGATCGCATCCTAGTACAGAAAACCCAAATGGGCAGTACGGAAGCATTTATCGGTTCCGTTACTTTAGAATGGCTGGCCAACCGGGTAGGTTTTGCCTCCCAACTACCTTTGTTTCGGGAAAAATTGGACCCCAACACCAACAACCTGGTGCGAGATCCCGAAACAGTGGAAAAAATGCAACAGCGTCCCCTAGACTGGTCTCGCCAAGCAGTTTTAGCCCAGTATCTCGCTACCAGAAAATTTCATAAATTTCCCGCCGTCTTGGTAGTTATCAATCCCAGTTGGGTAGACGAACCCAAGGCCAAGGAGTGGGATAAAAACGGACGGGCCACCACCGTAGCTGCAGATTTTACGCCCCTGGACTCCGACGAAACTATGGGACTGCTGGACATTTCCGAAGGAGTTTCCATTTTTACCCTGGACGGACAGCACCGCTTAATGGGGATTCAGGGTTTAATGGAATTGCAAAAAACCGGCACTTTGCCAAGATATACCAGCAAAGACAAAAAATCCGTCGGTACTCCCATTACCATGAAGGAACTGACGGAACAATTCAATATCGAATCTTCCGATTTAAGCGGTTTGGCCGCCGAAAAAATCGGCATCGAATTTATTCCCGCCGTTGCAGTAGGAGAAACCAGAGAAGAAGCGAGACGGAGGATACGTTCTATCTTCGTCCATGTCAATTTAATGGCAGTTAGTTTGACTAAAGGACAGCTGGCATTGCTCAATGAAGACAATGGTTTTGCCATCGTCGCTCGCCAACTGGCCCTCACTCACTCCCTCTTTGCCAATAAGGAAGGAAGGGAACCTAGAGTACATTGGGATAGCGCTACGGTGGCCGCTAAATCCACCGTTCTAACTACCCTTCAGGCACTGCAAGACATGTGTACTCGCTATTTAGAATTTCAATTTCCCCATTGGAAACCTAGGGATAAGGGTTTAATTCCCATGCGTCCCGAGGATGAAGAACTGGAAGAAGGAATTGCAGATTTTCAGGAGTTATTAGACCATTTAGCTACTCTCCCCAGTTACCAAAAGATGGAAAAGCCCACTCCAACCTATAAACTCCGTCGCTTCAGTCACGAAAAACCGGAAGGAGAAGGAAATATGCTTTTCCGTCCCGTGGGACAAATTGCTTTAGTCCAAGCTTTGGCAATTCTAGTATTTAGGAAAGGATTGTTATTAGCAGATATTTTCGATCAATTGCGTTCCTACGATTTAGGCGGGGGTTTTGCCGGGATAGACCATCCCCAATCTCTGTGGTATGGAGTCCTGTTCGACCCCAATAAGAAACGGATCTTCGTCTCAAGACGGGATTTAGCCACAAAATTGATTGTCTATCTTATTGCTGGAATTAAAGATAAGATGGAACTGGCTTATTTGCGGGAAGAGTTGGCTCGGGCGAGGACTTTTGAAGATAAGGCTGTAGCCTTTGATGGTAATTTTGTCGCTCCAAAAGACGTGGGTCTGCCAGATATATTGTAGGTCTTTCCCTCTCCCTCCCAGCCTCCCGAGTCCAAAGGGCGAGGGAGGAGCCAAAGTGAAATTAAAAACCAAATTGTAGGGTGGGATACGCCCACCACAACCAAATTTTATCTCCTCTAGAAAAGAGCAATTGAATAATATCTACTTAAAATCTAACTAAAATAGAATTGTAGGGTGGGCATCGCCCACCACTTTTTTTAAAGAAAATAAAAAATCAACAACAAACT